>NZ_CP129121.1:3300000-3563217 GCF_030406665.1 Halomonas halophila
CCCGCTTAGATGCTTTCAGCGGTTATCCCGTCCGACCATAGCTACCCGGCGATGCCACTGGCGTGACAACCGGAACACCAGAGGGTCGTCCACTCCGGTCCTCTCGTACTAGGAGCAGCACTTCTCAAATCTCCAACGCCCACGGCAGATAGGGACCGAACTGTCTCACGACGTTCTAAACCCAGCTCGCGTACCACTTTAAATGGCGAACAGCCATACCCTTGGGACCGACTTCAGCCCCAGGATGTGATGAGCCGACATCGAGGTGCCAAACACCGCCGTCGATGTGAACTCTTGGGCGGTATCAGCCTGTTATCCCCGGAGTACCTTTTATCCGTTGAGCGATGGCCCTTCCATACAGAACCACCGGATCACTAGAACCTACTTTCGTACCTGCTCGACGTGTCTGTCTCGCAGTTAAGCACCCTTATGCTCTTGCACTCATTGCACGATTTCCAACCGTGCTGAGGGTACCTTCGTGCTCCTCCGTTACGCTTTGGGAGGAGACCGCCCCAGTCAAACTACCCACCACACACGGTCCTCGATCCGGATAACGGACCGGAGTTAGAACGCCAATGATGCCAGGCTGGTATTTCAAGGTTGGCTCCACTCGATCTGGCGACCGGGTTTCCAAGCCTCCCAGCTATCCTACACAAGCAACATCAGCGTCCAGTGTGAAGCTGTAGTAAAGGTTCACGGGGTCTTTCCGTCTAGCCGCGGGTACACAGCATCTTCACTGCGATTTCAATTTCACTGAGTCTCGGGTGGAGACAGCGTGGCCATCATTACGCCATTCGTGCAGGTCGGAACTTACCCGACAAGGAATTTCGCTACCTTAGGACCGTTATAGTTACGGCCGCCGTTTACCGGGGCTTCGATCAGGAGCTTCGCTTACGCTAACACCATCAATTAACCTTCCGGCACCGGGCAGGCGTCATACCCTATACGTCCGCTTACGCGTTTGCAGAGTACTGTGTTTTTAATAAACAGTTGCAGCCACCTGGTATCTTCGACCGGCGTCAGCTCCACCCGCAAGGGGCTTCACCTAATACCGGCGTGCCTTCTCCCGAAGTTACGGCACCATTTTGCCTAGTTCCTTCACCCGAGTTCTCTCAAGCGCCTTGGTATTCTCTACCTGACCACCTGTGTCGGTTTGGGGTACGGTTCCACTGTATCTGAAGCTTAGAGGCTTTTCCTGGGAGCGTGGCATCGATGACTTCCAGACCGTAGTCTGTTCGTCTCGTCTCTCGGCCTTGGGGAACCGGATTTGCCTAATCCCCCAGCCTACTGACTTTCACCAGGACAACCAACGCCTGGCTCACCTAGCCTTCTCCGTCCCCCCATCGCAATACAGTGAAGTACGGGAATATTGACCCGTTTCCCATCGACTACGCCTTTCGGCCTCGCCTTAGGGGCCGACTCACTCTGCTCCGATTAGCGTCGAACAGAAACCCTTGGTCTTCCGGCGGGGAGGTTTTTCACCCCCCTTATCGTTACTCATGTCAGCATTCGCACTCGTGATACCTCCAGCAAGCCTCTCGACTCACCTTCGTCGGCGTACACGACGCTCCTCTACCGCGCATCATTCGATGCACCCGTAGCTTCGGTACCTGGTTTGAGCCCCGTTACATCTTCCGCGCAGGCCGACTCGACTAGTGAGCTATTACGCTTTCTTTAAAGGATGGCTGCTTCTAAGCCAACCTCCTAGCTGTCTGAGCCTTCCCACATCGTTTCCCACTTAACCAGGATTTGGGGACCTTAGCTGACGGTCTGGGTTGTTTCCCTTTTCACAACGGACGTTAGCACCCGCTGTGTGTCTCCCACGCTGCACTCACCGGTATTCGGAGTTTGCCTCGGGTTGGTAAGTCGGGATGACCCCCTAGCCGAAACAGTGCTCTACCCCCGGCGGTGATACGTGAGGCGCTACCTAAATAGCTTTCGAGGAGAACCAGCTATCTCCGGGCTTGATTAGCCTTTCACTCCGATCCACAAGTCATCCAAATCTTTTTCAACAGATCCTGGTTCGGTCCTCCAGTTGATGTTACTCAACCTTCAACCTGCTCATGGATAGATCGCCCGGTTTCGGGTCTATATCCAGCGACTGGTCGCCCAGTTAAGACTCGGTTTCCCTACGCCTCCCCTATACGGTTAAGCTCGCCACTGAATATAAGTCGCTGACCCATTATACAAAAGGTACGCGGTCACGGGACGAGCCCGCTCCCACTGCTTGTACGCACACGGTTTCAGGGTCTATTTCACTCCCCTCTCCGGGGTTCTTTTCGCCTTTCCCTCACGGTACTGGTTCACTATCGGTCAGTCAGGAGTATTTAGCCTTGGAGGATGGTCCCCCCGTCTTCAATCAGGGTTTCACGTGCCCCGACCTACTCGATTTCACGGGATCAGGCTTTCGACTACGGGGCTATCACCCTGTATCGCTGAGTTTCCCAACTCATTCGCCTAACCTTTCACCCGCTTAAGGGCTGGTCCCCGTTCGCTCGCCGCTACTGGGGGAATCTCGGTTGATTTCTTTTCCTCGGGGTACTTAGATGTTTCAGTTCCCCCGGTTCGCCTCGTGCACCTATGTATTCAGTGCACGATACCTATCTGACGATAGGTGGGTTTCCCCATTCAGAGATGTCCGGGTCGCAGGTTGTTTGCCACCTCGCCGAACCTTATCGCAGGCTTCCACGTCTTTCATCGCCTCTGACTGCCAAGGCATCCACCGTGTGCGCTTCATCGCTTGACCATATAACCCCAAGGGGTCTGATCCGCGATGACAACCACGACAATTGCCGGATACGCTTGAGACGTATCTCATGCCCTCTCCCGGGTAGGAGAGGGACTTTGTCAGCATGATTCACATTGTTAAAGAGCGACTGTCAATCGACAGTCACAAACGTGTCATTGCCTTTTGCAATGATCGTTTGTGACTGCGGATTCACATAAAACCGACTGCAGGACCCTGTGGAGCGTGGTGGAGCCTAGCGGGATCGAACCGCTGACCTCCTGCGTGCAAGGCAGGCGCTCTCCCAGCTGAGCTAAGGCCCCTCTGAATACCCATACGTGACATGGGAATTTTATTCAGGACAAGGCGTTTTGTGGCGACGCATAGCCTGCTATGCGAGTCACAAAACAACGCGGTACTGGATAAAATTTGGTGGGTCTGGGCAGATTTGAACTGCCGACCTCACCCTTATCAGGGGTGCGCTCTAACCAACTGAGCTACAGACCCATTGGTCACGCTGGGTCTATACCCAAACAGTCTTTTGCTCTGGCCGATCAGATAATTCATTGTGGACACTTGCCGGGTGGCGGTGACGTCGTCGATTAAGGAGGTGATCCAGCCGCAGGTTCCCCTACGGCTACCTTGTTACGACTTCACCCCAGTCATGAACCACACCGTGGTGATCGCCCTCCGAAGTTAGGCTAACCACTTCTGGTGCAGTCCACTCCCATGGTGTGACGGGCGGTGTGTACAAGGCCCGGGAACGTATTCACCGTGCCATTCTGATGCACGATTACTAGCGATTCCGACTTCACGGAGTCGAGTTGCAGACTCCGATCCGGACTGAGACCGGCTTTATGAGATTAGCTCCCCCTCGCGGGATGGCAGCCCATTGTACCGGCCATTGTAGCACGTGTGTAGCCCTACTCGTAAGGGCCATGATGACCTGACGTCGTCCCCACCTTCCTCCGGTTTGTCACCGGCAGTCTCCCTAGAGTTCCCGACCGAATCGCTGGCAAATAGGGACAAGGGTTGCGCTCGTTACGGGACTTAACCCAACATTTCACAACACGAGCTGACGACGGCCATGCAGCACCTGTCTGAGCGTTCCCGAAGGCACCCATCCATCTCTGGATGGTTCGCTCGATGTCAAGAGTAGGTAAGGTTCTTCGCGTTGCATCGAATTAAACCACATGCTCCACCGCTTGTGCGGGCCCCCGTCAATTCATTTGAGTTTTAACCTTGCGGCCGTACTCCCCAGGCGGTCGACTTATCGCGTTAACTGCGCCACAAAGGTCTCGAGGACCCCAACGGCTAGTCGACATCGTTTACGGCGTGGACTACCAGGGTATCTAATCCTGTTTGCTACCCACGCTTTCGCACCTCAGCGTCAGTGTCAGTCCAGAAGGCCGCCTTCGCCACTGGTATTCCTCCCGATCTCTACGCATTTCACCGCTACACCGGGAATTCTACCTTCCTCTCCTGCACTCTAGCCTGACAGTTCCGGATGCCGTTCCCAGGTTGAGCCCGGGGCTTTCACAACCGGCTTATCAAGCCGCCTACGCGCGCTTTACGCCCAGTAATTCCGATTAACGCTTGCACCCTCCGTATTACCGCGGCTGCTGGCACGGAGTTAGCCGGTGCTTCTTCTGCGAGTGATGTCCTTCTTGCAGGGTATTAACCCACAAGCGTTCTTCCTCGCTGAAAGTGCTTTACAACCCGAAGGCCTTCTTCACACACGCGGCATGGCTGGATCAGGCTTTCGCCCATTGTCCAATATTCCCCACTGCTGCCTCCCGTAGGAGTTCGGGCCGTGTCTCAGTCCCGATGTGGCTGATCATCCTCTCAGACCAGCTACGGATCGCGGCCTTGGTGAGCCATTACCTCACCAACTAGCTAATCCGACATAGGCTCATCCGATAGCGCAAGGTCCGAAGATCCCCTGCTTTCCCCCTTGGGGCGTATGCGGTATTAGCTTGAGTTTCCTCAAGTTATCCCCCACTACCGGGCAGATTCCTATGCATTACTCACCCGTCCGCCGCTCGACGCCTCCTAGCAAGCTAGGATCGTTTCCGCTCGACTTGCATGTGTTAGGCCTGCCGCCAGCGTTCAATCTGAGCCATGATCAAACTCTTCAGTTAAAAGCTTGATAGTTCCTAAGGTGGAACCAAACCTGGTTCAAGATTCAAACGTCTCTTTGACGAGTCGCTTGTCTTGATATCTAGTGACTGGTCACCGACATCCCGACAAGCGCCCACATGAATTATCTGATCGATTGTTAAAGAGCAGCTCGACTCAATAAGGAGAAGAGCATCTTGCGTTCCCGGCCGCTTGACCAGTTCCTCGCAAGGAAGGCGTATTCTACGTGATCGGCGCGTCGTGTCAACCGGGGATCTTCAAGCTCTCGAGAGAGCGAAGCGGATGACCGAGCGCTCGTCTTCAGCGAGTGAAGCGAGGTCCGATCGAGTCCTCAGCGGGCCACCGTAGCGAGTGGCGAGCATTCTACCGGCTCCGCTGATCCTGTCAATCGAGCGATTTCGACATCCGCCGAAAAACCTCAAGAAAAACAAGCGCTTTTGCCACTCATCACCGCCTGCAACGTTGCCCGTCGCCGGCAGCGGATGCGTACTTTACGGATTCTCTCGGGGCGACGCAAGGACTATTTGCCGAATCGTGACGAGGGGATGAACAAGGCGTGACACTCACCTGCACCGGCACCCGCGGAAAGCTATCCACACCCGCCCGCCCGCTCGACCGCCTGTGGATAATTCAGGCCCGGCGCCCAGAGACAACAACGCCCGCACGAGGCGGGCGTTCGTCTCGGCACTCGTCAGCGCATCAGGCGACGATGACGCGCGCGTAGCGCTTCTTCCCGGCCTGAACCACGTAGCTCTTGCCGGTATCCAGCATGGCGCTCGGCTCCACGACCTCGCCGTCGACCTTGACCCGGCCGTTCTTGAGCATGTCCTTGGCCTGGGCGCTGTTCTTGGTCAGTCCGGCGCGATTGAGCAGTGCGGCAATAGGCGCCTGCTCGCTGCCCTCGAAGTCGACCTCCACTTCCGGCAGGTCTTCCGGCAGCTCGCCGTCGGCCAGCTGGTTGCCGGCGCTGCGGTGGGCATTGGCGGCGGCCTCATCGCCGTGATAGCGGGCGATCAGCTCGCGGGCCAGCTCCATCTTCACGTCGCGCGGGTTGGCACCGCCCTCGACATCGCGCTTGAGCGCCTCGAGCTCCTCGTTGCTCTTCAGCGAGAGCAGCTCGAAGTAGCGCCACATGAGGCTGTCGGGCATCGATACCAGCTTGTTGAACATGGTGCCCGGCGTATCGTCGACGCCCACATAGTTGCCCAGCGACTTGGACATCTTCTGCACGCCGTCCAGGCCCTCGAGCAGCGGCATGGTGATGACGACCTGGGAAGACTGGCCGTAGTGCTTCTGCAGCTCGCGGCCCATCAGCAGGTTGAACTTCTGGTCGGTGCCACCCAGCTCGACATCCGCCTCCAGAGCCACGGAGTCGTAGCCCTGCACCAGCGGATACAGGAACTCGTGAATGGAGATCGACTGGCCGGACTTGTAGCGCTTCTCGAAGTCGTCGCGCTCGAGCATGCGCGCCACGGTGCTCTGCCCCGCCAGCGAGATCATGTCGGCCGCGCTCATGGCGGAGAACCACTCGGCGTTGAAGCGCACCTCGGTCTTCTCGGGATCGAGGATCTTGAACACCTGGGCCTTGTAGGTCTCGGCGTTGGCCTTGACCTCTTCCTCGGTGAGCGGCTTGCGGGTGACGTTCTTGCCGGTGGGATCACCGATGCGGCCGGTGAAGTCCCCGATCAGGAAGATGACCGTATGACCGAGATCCTGGAACTGGCGCATCTTGGTCAGCAGCACGCTGTGCCCCAGATGCAGGTCCGGTGCGGTGGGATCGAAGCCCGCCTTGATGCGCAGCGGGCGGCCGGAGGCCAGCTTCTTCTCCAGCTCGTCTTCCAGCAGGATCTCGTGGGTACCACGCTTGAGCAACGCTAGCGCGTCGGCGACATCGGTCATGCTCTCCTCTCCACTCGGCAGGGCGGCCCGTTCGGGCGACGCAGGACATTGGCAATGGGCGAGGATGTTACCATGCCAGCCATCGACGGTTGAGCCCCAGCGAGAGCCCTTATGCCCTACTTCATCGGCCTGATGTCCGGCACCAGTCTCGACGGCATCGACGCCGCCCTGGTCGACTGCTCGGCGACACGGCCCCCGCGCCTGATCGCCACCCACGGCGAGCCGATGCCGCCGACGCTCCGCGAGCGCCTGTGGACGCTGTGCCACGCCGACGGCGCCGGCTTCGCCGAACTGGCCGCGGCCGAGCAAGGCTTCTGCGAGGCCCAGGCCCGAGCCGTCACCGGACTGCTGGCGGATGCCGGGCTCGCTCCCGCCGACATCGCCGCCGTCGGCAGCCATGGCCAGACCATCGAGCACGCCCCCTGGGGCCACGACGGAGGGCCGCCCTATACCCTGCAGCTCGACAACCCCAGCCTGCTGGCCGAGCTCACCGGCTGCCCGGTGGTCGCCGACTTCCGTCGTCGCGACCTGGCCGCCGGCGGCCAGGCCGCGCCCCTGGCGCCCGCCTTTCATCAGGCGCTGTTCCGCGCCCCGGGCCAGTGGCGCCTGGTGCTGAACCTGGGCGGCTTCGCCAACCTGACCCTGCTGCCGCCGCGGGAGGACGACCGCCCACCCCTGGGCTTCGACAGCGGTCCGGCCAACGCCCTGCTGGACGCCTGGCACGCCCGCCATCGCCGCGGAAGCTTCGATGCCGACGGCGCCTGGGCGGCCTCGGGCCGCGTCGATGAAGCCCTGCTGGAACGGCTGCTTGCCGAGCCCTTCTTCCATCGCCCGCCACCGCGCAGTACCGGGCGCGAGATCTTCCATCTCGGCTGGCTGGCCTCACATCTCGACGGCCGCGAGCGCCCGGAGGACGTTCAGGCCACCCTCGCCGAGCTGACCGCCGCCAGCGTGGCGCTGGCCGTGGAAATGGCCCGCGACGTCTACGACGCCCCGCCCGCCGAATGCCTGATTCCCTGCGGCGGCGGCGCCCACAACGCCAATCTGCTGGCCCGCCTGGCACGCCGAATGCCCGACACGCGACTGGAAACCGCCGAGGCCTTCGGCTGGTCGCCCGACTGGCTCGAGGCCGCCGCCTTCGCCTGGCTGGCCTGGTGTCGCCTCGAGGGCCTGCCCGGCAATCTGCCTTCGGTCACCGGCGCCACCGGACCGCGAGTGCTGGGCGGACTGTTCGCACCTTAGTCGTCACCGCCGAATGCCTTACTAATGACACATCGGGGACGAAGCAGCGCGAGGGGTTTTTGGCCATGGATGGCCAAAGTAGCGCCCAAGGATGGGTTCATAGCGCCCTCGCGATGCTTTGTCGCCGGATACGTCCTTCTGAAAGCCACGCAAAACGGGATGACTCAATAGTCGTCCTCGCCGCGCAGGGACAGATGACTGGCCGCCTCCTTGGCCTGCGCCAGCCCCACCCCCTGCTCGTCGCCGTACTTGATCATCATGCGCAGATCGTTGGCCGAGTCGGCATGCACCAGCGCGACCTCTTCGCTGATCGCCCCCCTCTTGTAGAGGTCATAGAGCGCCTGGTCGAAGGTCTGCATGCCCATGTCCCGGGAGCGGGCCATGACGTTCTTGACGTCCGCCACCTCCCCCTTGCGGATCAGGTCGGCGATCAGCGGCGACTTCAGCAGGACCTCGATGGCCGGGCAGCGGCCACCGGCCTGGGTCGGCAGCAGCTGCTGGGCGACGATGCCCTGCAGGTTGAGCGACAGGTCGAGCCAGACCTGGTCGTGCCGCTCGTGGGGGAAGAAGTGGATGATGCGTTCCAGCGCCTGGTTGGCGTTGTTGGCATGCAGGGTCGCCAGGCACAGGTGGCCGGTCTCGGCGAAAGCCAGCGCATGTTCCATGGTCTCCCGGGTGCGGATCTCGCCGATCAGGATCACGTCCGGGGCCTGGCGCAGGGTGTTCTTTAGCGCCACCTCGAACGACTCGGTGTCGATGCCGACCTCGCGCTGGTTGATGATCGCTCGGCGGTGGGGGTGCACGTACTCGATCGGATCCTCGATGCTGATGATGTGGCCGCCGGCGGTCTCGTTGCGCTGCTGGATCATCGACGCCAGGGTCGTCGACTTGCCGGTGCCGGTGCCGCCGACCACGAACACCAGCCCGCGCTTGATGTTGGCCAGCTCGCCGAGCACCTCCGGCAGCGACAGTTCCTCGAGATGGGGAATCTCGAAGGCGATGCGACGGAGCACCATGGCCGGCTGGTTACGCTGGCGGAAGGCACTGACGCGGAAGCGCCCCCGCCCCGACAGGCTGAGCGCGAAATTGGCCTCCTGCTCATCGTCGAAGCGCGCCCGGTGATTCTCGGGCATTGCCGCCGCCACCAGCTCGCCGACCTGCGCCACCGACAGCCCTTCTTCGCCCATGGGCGTCAGCTGACCGGCCATCTTCAGCGTCGGCGGCGCGCCCACCGAGATCAGCAGGTCCGAGGCTTCCTTCTCGATCATGATGTCGAGCAGCTGATACAGCCATTCCTTCGCGGTCATTGACGCTTTCCTCCTGCCTCACCGCCTCATTGATGCGCGAGCGTGGCTCGCGCCTTGGTCTGGGCTTCCTCACGGGCGACCACGTTGTCCGCCACCAGCCGCGACAGCGCCGTATCCAGGGTCTGCATGCCCAGGTTGCCGCCGGTCTGCAGCGCCGAGTAGATCTGCGCCACCTTGTCCTCGCGGATCAGGTTGCGCACGGCCGAGGTGGCGATCAGGATCTCGTGGGCCGCCACCCGGCCGCCGCCCTGGCGCTTGAGCAGGGTCTGCGAGATCACCGCCTGCAGCGACTCGGAGAGCATCGAGCGCACCATGGCCTTCTCGTCCCCCGGGAAGACATCGATGATCCGGTCGATGGTCTTGGCCGCCGAGGTGGTATGCAGGGTGCCGAACACCAGATGGCCGGTCTCGGCCGCGGTCAGCGCCAGCCGGATGGTCTCCAGATCGCGCATCTCGCCGACCAGGATCACGTCCGGGTCCTCGCGCAGCGCACTGCGCAGCGCCGGGGCGAAGCCCTGGGTGTCGCGATGCACCTCGCGCTGGTTGATCAGGCAGCGCTTGCTGCGATGCACGAATTCCACCGGATCCTCGATGGTCAGGATATGCTCGAAGCGGTTGTCGTTGATGTGGTCGATCATCGCCGCCAGGGTGGTGCTCTTGCCCGAGCCGGTAGGCCCGGTCACCAGCACCAGGCCGCGCGGCAGCATGGCCAGGCGGCGGAACGTCTCGCCCATGCCCAGATCCTCCATGGTCAGCACCTCGGAGGGAATGGTGCGGAACACCGCCCCGGCGCCGCGGGCCTGGTTGAAGACGTTGACGCGAAAGCGCGAGACGCCCGGCACCTCGAAGGAGAAGTCGGTTTCCAGGTACTCCTCGAAGTCGCGCCGCTGACGGTCGGTGAGGATATCGTAGATCAGCTTGCGGACCTCACGATCGTCCATGGCCGGCACGTTGAGCCGCCGAATGTCGCCGTCGACCCGGATCATCGGCGGCAGGCCGGCCGAAAGGTGAAGGTCCGAGGCGTTCTGCTTTGCCGAGAATGCCAGCAGTTCGGTAATATCCATGCGATTCCCCTGCTCCCGGGATAGAGGTGTTCTTAGTATGGTAAAGCTTGCGACATGACAAACCTGGCACTTCGTGACGCCCTGGCCAACGCCCGCCACCGCCTCGACGCGGCACTGGCCGATGCCGGCCGCGCGCCCGACGGCGCGACGCTGCTGGCCGTGAGCAAGACCAAACCCGCTGCCATGATCCGCGAAGCGCACGCGCTGGGCCAGCGCGACTTCGGCGAGAACTACCTGCAGGAGGCGCTGGAGAAGCAGGAGGCGCTCGCGGATCTCGACGATATCGTCTGGCATTTCATCGGCCCGCTGCAATCGAACAAGACCCGCGACGTGGCCGAGCACTTCGCCTGGGTGCACAGCCTGGAACGCGAGAAGATCGCTCGCCGCCTCGATGCCCAACGCCCCGAGGCGCTGCCGCCGCTGAACGTCTGCCTGCAGGTCAACATCAGCGACGAGCCCTCGAAGTCCGGCGTCTCCGTCGCCGATCTCCCGGCACTGGCCGAGGCCGTGCTGGCCATGCCGAACCTCCGGCTGCGCGGGCTGATGGCGATCCCGGCCCCGGCCGACGATCCCGCCGCACAGCGCCGCCCCTTCGCCCGCCTGCGCGAGGCGCTCGAGGACCTCCGCGAGCGCTTTCCCGAGGCACGGCTCGACGCCCTCTCGATGGGCATGAGCGGCGACCTGGAAGCCGCCGTGGCCGAGGGCGCCACCCAGGTGCGGCTCGGCACCGCCATCTTCGGGGCACGCGACACCTCCGCCTGATCACTCACGACGCCGCCGGCATGCCGACGGCCCATTCGTCGACCCACACAGGATTGAACGCATGGCAAGCCAAGTCACCTTCATCGGCGCCGGCAACATGGCCGGCGCCATCATCGGCGGCATGATCGACAGCGGCTATCTCCGCGACGCCATCACCGCCACCTCGCCCAGCGACGAGATGCTCGCGCCGATGCGCGAGAAATACGGCATCCACACCGCCACCGACAACGCCGCCGCCGTGGCCGAGGCCGACGTGGTGGTGCTGGCGGTCAAGCCGCAGATCATGCAGGACGTCTGCGCCGGGATGCGCGACGCGATCCAGGCGCGCAAGCCGCTGATCGTCTCGGTGGCGGCCGGCCTGCCCGCCGAGACCCTCGAGGCCTGGCTGGGGGGCGAACTCGCCGTGGTGCGCTGCATGCCCAATACGCCCTCGCTGGTCGGCGCCGGCGCCGCCGGGCTCTATGCCAACGCCAAGGTCAGCGACACCCAGCGCGACCTCGCCACCGAACTGCTCGAGGCCGCGGGCCTGGTCGAGTGGGTCGACGACGAAGGCCTGCTGGAAGCCGTGACCGCGGTCTCCGGCAGCGCTCCGGCCTACTTCTTCCTGATGTTCGAGGCCATGGAAGAAGCCGGCGTCAGCCTCGGCCTGCCCGCCGACACCGCCCGTCGACTGGCCATGCAGACCGCCTTCGGCGCGGCGCGCATGGCGATGGACAGCGACAAGACCCCAGGCGAGCTCAAGCGCAACGTGATGTCCCCCGGCGGCACCACCGAGCGCGCCATCTCGCACCTCGAGGATGCCGGCATGCGCCGCATCGTGGCCGAGGCCATGGATGCCTGCGCCGCCCGCGCCCGCGAAATGGCCGACGAACTCGGCAAGCACTGAACGCCGCGCCACCGCGACCGATCGCACAAGACACGGAGGAGCCCCGATGGGCAGTCAACTGGGAAACGCCGGCCTGCTGCTGGTCAACACCCTCGTCAATATCTACCTGTTCCTGCTGATGCTGCGCTTCCTGCTGCAGGCATCCCGGGCCGACTACTACAACCCGATCAGCCAGTCGGTGGTGAAGATCACCCAGCCGGTGGTACGCCCCTTCCAGAGTTTCCTGGGGCCGGTGATGAACCGCTTCGACCTGGCCACCCTGGCGGCCGGCCTGGTGGTCAAGCTGATCGCCATCGTGGCCATCCTGCAGATCGCCGGCTACGGCATGGCACCGATCGGTAGCCTGGCGATCGGCGCGGTGGCGGCGCTGGCCAATGCCATTCTCAAGATCTACTTCTTCGCGCTGATCGTGATGATCATCCTCAGCTGGGTGTCGCCCCGCGCCAGCCACCCGGCGGCGATCCTGGTCATGCAGCTGGTGGAGCCGATCATGGCACCGGTGCGCCGGGTGATCCCGCCGCTGGGCATGCTCGACCTCTCGCCGATCGTGGTGTTCATCGCCATCAGCCTGCTCGACGGCATCGTGGTGGGCTCGCTGATCCGCGCCGCCGGCGTCGTCGGCGTGCTGGTGGGGCTCTAGAAGACACGTCGCCGACGATCCGGGATTCGCGATGAGCGTTTCCGGCGACAAGCCGTCGCGAGGGCGCCTTGACCCCATCCATGGCCAAGCCCCCCTCGCGCCGGCTCATCCCCGGCGCGGATCGAGCCGAGCCTCCCGTCACGCCCCGAATACCAACGAAAAACGACTGGACACGCCTGACAGATGACCGAGCAGCCACGCGATTCGGTCGGCCTGGTGACGCCGCAGACGGCGCACTTCGACGACCCCCTGGAGCTGGCCTGCGGCAGAACGCTGCCGGCCTACGACCTCGTCTACGAGACCTACGGCACCCTCAACGCCGAGGGCACCAACGCCGTGCTGATCTGCCACGCCCTGTCGGGGCATCACCATGCCGCCGGCTACCACTCGGCGGACGACCGCAAGCCCGGCTGGTGGAACGCCCATATCGGCCCCGGCAAGTCGATCGACACCGACCGCTTCTTCGTGGTCTCGCTGAACAACCTGGGCGGCTGCCACGGCAGCACCGGGCCGACCAGCGAGAACCCCGAGACCGGCACCGCCTGGGGCCCCGACTTCCCGATGATGACGGTGATCGACTGGGTGCACAGCCAGGCGCGCCTGGCCGACCGGCTCGGCATCCAGCGCTTCGCCGCGGTGGTCGGCGGCAGCCTCGGCGGCATGCAGGCGCTGCAGTGGGCCCTGACCTACCCGGAGCGCGTCGCCCACGCCGCGGTGATCGCCGCCACGCCCAAGCTGTCGGCCCAGAACATCGGTTTCAACGAGGTGGCCCGCCAGGCGATCCGCTCCGACCCCGAATTCTTCGACGGCCACTACGCCGAACACGCCTCCCTGCCACGCCGCGGGCTCAAGCTCGCCCGCATGGTGGGGCACATCACCTACCTGTCCGAAGACGCCATGGGCAGCAAGTTCGGCCGCGACCTGCGCAGCGACGACCTCAACTTCGGCTACGACGTGGAGTTCCAGGTGGAGTCCTACCTGCGCTATCAGGGCGACACCTTCTCGACCTCGTTCGATGCCAACACCTACCTGCTGATGACCAAGGCGCTGGACTACTTCGACCCGGCGGCAGCCCACGGCGGCGACCTGGCGGCGGCGCTGGCCCCGGCCGCCTGCCCCTTCCTGGTGGTCAGCTTCACCAGCGACTGGCGCTTCCCGCCGTCGCGCTCGAAGGAACTGGCCAACGCCCTGATACGCGCCGGCAAGGCGGTCAGCTACGCCAACATCGACTCGCCCCACGGCCACGACGCCTTCCTGCTGCCCGAGCCCCGCTACCTGGCGGTGTTCGCCGCCTTCATGCAACGCGTGGCCCGCGACCAGGGACTGGAGGAACGCTCATGATGCGCGCCGACCTGCAACGTATCCACGACTGGGTGCCGCACGGCGCCCGGGTGCTCGACCTGGGCTGCGGCGACGGCACCCTGCTGGCGGCCCTGGCCGAGAGCAAGAACGTCACCGGCTACGGCCTGGAAATCGACCCGGACGGCATCACCGCCTGCCTGGCCCGGGGCGTCAACGTCATCGAGCAGAACCTCGACGAGGGGCTCTCCAACTTCGAGGACGACGCCTGCGACCTGGTGGTGATGACCCAGGCCCTCCAGGCGCTGCGCCGCCCGGACCGCATGCTCGACGAGATGCTGCGCGTGGCCGACGAGTGCATCATCACCTTCCCCAACTTCGCCTACTGGCGTCACCGCGCCTATCTGGGCCTGCGCGGCTACATGCCGGTCTCCAAGTCGCTGCCCCACGCCTGGTACGACACCCCCAACATCCACCTCTCGACCTTCAACGACTTCGAGCAGCTGTGTCGCGACAAGGGGCTGTCGATCGTCGACCGGGCGGTGGGCGTCGGCAGCCGTGGCGGCAACTGGGCCTCGCGGCGCTGGCCCAACCTGTTCGGCGAGATCGCGATCTTTCGCGTCACCCGGCGCTGAGCGGACGGGGCGCCGCCCCGTCCGGTTCGTGCCCGTCAGCGATAGCGGCGCTCGAGCTCGACCGGCAGCGCCTCGCCCAGGCTCACGGCCACCGGCCGCCCGTCTTCCCGCATGAAGCGGCAGGCCCGCGCCAGCACCTCCACGCCCTCGCCGGCCACCCGACGCAGCGCCTCGGCATAGGCCGGATCCAGGTGGCCGGCCGGCGCCACCGAGCGGATGCCCTCATGGGCGACGCAGAACAGCAGCACCGCACGATGGCCCTCGGCGGCGAGCGCGGCCAGGGTCTCGAGGTGCTTGCGCCCACGCTCGCTGACCGCATCGGGAAAGTAGCCGTGGCCGTCGTCCTCGCGCAGGGTCACCTGCTTGACCTCGACATAGGTGGTCGCGCCGGCATCGCCATCCAGCCGGAAATCCAGCCTCGCGCCCTCCACCCTGGCCTCACGCTTCAGCGTACCGGCCCCGGCCAGCGCCTCGACCGTGCCCGCCACCAGCGCCTCCTCGACGATGCGGTTGGCCCGCCCGGTATGCACCGAGGCCAGGTCGACGCCGCCCTCGGGCCGAGGCAGCTCGATAAGCTCCCAGGTCCAGGCCAGCTTGCGCCGCGGATCGTCGCTTGGCGACAGCCACACCCGGCAGCCCGGCACGTTGACCGCGCGCATCGAGCCGGTGTTGGGGCAGTGGGCGACGACCTCGCGGCCGTCGGCCAGGCGCACGTCGGCCAGGAAGCGCTTGTAGCGGCGCAGCAGCACGCCCGCCACCAGCGGCGCGGCATAGTTCATCAGGCGCCCTCCTGGCGACTCAGGAACCGCCCCAGCCGCGTCACGGCCTCCTCCAGCCGCTCGACGCCGGTGGTGAAGGCGATGCGCACATGGTATTCGCCGCCCTCGAGGGCGAAGTCGGTGCCCGGGGTGATGGCCACGTTCTCCTCCTCGAGCAGGCGCCGGCAGAAGGCCTCGCTGTCGCGGGTGTAGCGGGACACGTCGAGCCACAGGTAGAAGGCGCCCTGGGGCGGCTGATCGGGCGCCAGCCCCAGTCGCTCCAGCCCCGCCAGCAGGGCGTCGCGGCGCTGCGCCAGCTCCCGGCGGCGCGCCTCGAGGATGTCCCGACACTCGGGCTCGAAGGCCGCCAGGGCGGCGTGCTGGGCCGGCGTCGGTGCCGACAGGAAGACGTTCTGTGCCAGCCGGGTCAGCGGCTCGACCGCCGCCTCCGGCGCCACCAGCCAGCCCAGGCGCCAGCCGGTCATGCCGAAGTACTTGGAGAAGCTGTTGACCACGAAGGCCTGCGGCGCCACCGAGGCGGCGGAGAGCGGCGCCAGGTCGTAGCACAGCCCCTGATAGATCTCGTCGACCAGCAGATGGCCGCCGCGCGCGGCGACGGTGTCGGCCACGGCGCCCAAGGCCGAGGCATCGAGCATGTGCCCGGTGGGGTTCGACGGCGTGGCCAGCATCGCCAGCCGGGTGTCGTCGCGCCAGTGGCGGGCGACAGTCGCGGCGTCGAGCTGCCAGCCGCTCGCCGGCCCCACCGGCACCGCCTCGACCTCGGCGCCGGCCAGTGCCATGAAGTGGCGATTGCAGGGATAGGTGGGATCGGCCATCAGCACCCGATCTCCGCCCTCGACCAGCAGCTGGCTGGCCAGCAGCAGCGCGCCGGAGGCGCCCGGAGTGACGATGATGCGGGACGGATCGACCTCGGCGCCGAAATGGCGCGCGTAGTGCCCGGCGATCGCCTCGCGCAGCGCCGGCAGCCCCGCCGCCGGCGTGTAGCGGGTCTGCCCCTCGGCCAGGGCCCGCTGGCCCGCGGCCTGCACCGGTTCGGGAGTGGGGAAGTCCGGCTCGCCCACCTCCAAATGGATGACGTCGTGGCCGGCGGCCTCGCGGGCCTGGGCGGCCTCCAGCAGGCGCATCACGCGGAAGGGAGCAACGGCGTCGAGTCGCGAGCTCCAGGACATGGGCTTCTCCTTGCACGGCGAGTCGTGACCGGCATCTTTTCGGCCGCTCATGGTCAAAGCTCGCATGTTACGACTTTTGTTGCGCTGGCGCAGTCCGGCGCGTCGGGGGGATTGCAAAGGCCGCGTTTTTTCGCTAAACAAGCATCCCTTTGGCGTGAGATACCTTGAGAAGTTCATCGGGTATTGATCAGCAGTCACACAAGTAACGAGGCAGTCCCATGCCAGTAGCAGAAAAGAAGATGGAAGCGCCCAAGAAATTCACCCCGTACGAGCCGGCACCGGGTGAAGAGTACATGAACGAGAAGCAGCTCGAGCACTTCCGCCAGATCCTGCTGGGCTGGAAACAGGAGCTCATGGAAGAAGTGGATCGCACGGTGCGCCATCTCCAGGAAGAGGCGAACAACTACGCCGACCCCGCGGATCGCGCTACCCAGGAGGAAGGCTTCAGCCTCGAGCTCCGCACCCGCGACCGCGAGCGCAAGCTGCTCAAGAAGATCAACGAGACCATCGAGAAGATCGACGAGGACGACTACGGCTTCTGCGAGGCCTGCGGCGTCGAGATCGGCATCCGCCGCCTCGAGGCGCGTCCCACCGCGACCCTGTGCGTCGACTGCAAGACCCTCGCCGAGCTCAAGGAGAAGCAGCTGGGCGGCTGATGGCCGGCCGCCACCGCTTCCGCGACGGGCGCCGCCGGCGCCCGTCCGCACCGTCGCTTCAGCCCTGTCTCTTCCGCTCCGGAGCCGCCCATGAGTGCCTATCGTGGCCGCTTCGCGCCGACCCCCTCGGGTCCCTTGCACTTCGGCTCACTGGTCGCCGCCCTCGCCAGCTTCCTCGACGCCCGCCACGCGCGGGGCCACTGGGGACTGCGCATCGAGGACGTCGACCCGCCACGCTGCCCGCCCGGCGCCGCTGATGCCATCCTGCGCCAGCTCGAGGCCTTCGGCCTGCACTGGGACGGCCCGGTCGCCTGGCAGAGCGAGCGTGACGACGCCTACGCCGCCGCCCTGGCTCGCCTCGAGGCCCGGGGCCTGGCCTATCCCTGCAGCTGCTCGCGCAAGCAGTGGCGCGATCACGCGATCTACCCCGGCTGGTGTCGCGACGGCGTGTGCGAACCGCAGCAGCCTCAGGCCTGGCGGCTGCGTAGCGACCTCGGCCTGCGCCCCGTGCGCTGGCAGGATCGCCTGTTCGGCCCGCAGACCTTCGATCCGGCCGAGCTCGGCGACGTGGTGCTCAAGCGCAAGGACGGCCTCTGGGCCTACCAGCTGGCCGTGGTGGTCGACGACGCCGACCAGGGCATCAACGAGGTGGTGCGTGGCGCCGACCTGCTCGACAACACCCCCTGGCAGCGCCAGCTGCAGCACGCCCTGGGCCTGCCCGAGCCGCGCTACCTGCACCTGCCGCTGGTGATGGGCGACGACGGCCAGAAGCTCTCCAAGCAGAACCTGGCCCCGGCGCTGCCGGAGGCCGAGCCCGAGGCCCGGCCGCTGCTGCATCGGGCCCTGACGCTGCTCGACCAGGCACCGCCGGCCGCGCTGGCCGAGGCCCCGGTGGCCGAGCAGCTCGAACACGCCATCGCCCGCTGGGCACCATGGCGGCTGCGCGCCGATCCCGAGCGGCACCTGACCGCCGCCGACTGAGGAGAGCGCATGTACGTCTACCGCATCGTGCTGTTCCTGGTCTTCGCCGGCTACCTGTTCTCGCCGCTGCTGATGAGCGGCTGGGGCAGCCCCGGCGCCGCCTGGTATCGGCCCTTCCTGATCTGGGGCGGACTGATCGCCCTGACCGTGTGGCTGGAGCGCAAGCGCCACCTCGACGAGCGACGCCAGGGGGACCTCGAATGAACCTCGCCGGCCTGCTCGCCCTGGGCGTGGGCTACCTGCTGCTGCTCGCCCTGTGCGCCCTGGCGGTGGAACGGGGCGGGGCGGCGAACCGCCTCGCCCGCCATCCCGCGACCCACACCCTGGCGCTGGGCGTCTACGCCAGCGCCTGGGCCATCCACGGCACCCTCGAGCAGGCCGACCGCAGCGGCTACGGCTACCTGGCCTACTACCTGGGCGCGGCCGGTGCCTTCCTGCTGGCGCCGATGCTGCTGGTGCCGATCCAGCGCATGGCCCACACCTACCAGCTGGCCTCGCTGGCCGACCTGTTCGCCTTCCGCTTCCGCTCACGCTGGGTGGGCACGCTGGTCACCCTGGTCAGCCTGCTGGCGGTGCTGCCGCTGCTGGCGCTGCAGGTGCAGACCATGGCCAACGCCATCCGTCTGCTGACCGGCGGCGGCTCGCGGGAGTGGCTGGCGCTGGGCTTCAGCGCCCTGATCGCGCTGTTCGCGATCCTGTTCGGCGCCCGGCATACCCACCTCAATGCCCGCCAGGACGGCCTGCTGGCGGCGATCGCCCTGGAGTCGGTGGTCAAGCTAGGCGCCATGCTGGCGCTGGGCGCCGTGGCGCTGTTCGGGATCTTCGACGGCCCCGGCGACCTCCAGGCCTGGCTCGACGGTCCGGGCCACCTCGCCCAGGCCGAGACGCAGTCGCTGCCCCCGGCCCAGTGGCGCACCCTGCTGATGCTGTTCTTCGCCGCGGCCTTCCTGATGCCGCACATGTTTCACATCACCTTCGCCGAGCCGCTGGAGCGCCGCACCCTGCTGCGCGCCGGCTGGGTGGTGCCGCTGTTCCTGCTGCTGATGGCCCTGCCGGTGCCGCTGATCCTGTGGGGAACCCAGCGTCTCGGGGTCGACCCCGCGACCACCGGCAGCGCCTACCTGGCCTTCGCCCTGTCGTCCTCGTGGTGGGTCGGCGCCCTGGCCTTCCTCGCCGGCCTGGCCGCGGCCAGCGGCACCATGATCATCATCTCCCTGGCGCTGTCGGGGATGATCCTCAACCACCTGGTGCTGGTGGCCCACCCGCCCATCGCCCAGCCCGACCTCTACCGCTGGCTGCGCTGGCTGCGGCGCGCCCTGATCGGCGCGGTGATCGTTGGCGGCTGGCTGTTCTATCGCACCGTGGGCGTGCACCACGACCTGTCGACCCTGGCGATCGCCTCGTTCGTCGGCATGGCCCAGTGCCTGCCGGGCATGCTGGCGCTGCTCTACTGGCCCGGCGCCAACCGCAAGGGCATGGTCACCGGCCTCGCGGTGGGCGTGGCCATCTGGCTGGCCGGCCTCTGGCCGTCGCTGCTCGGCGGCGCGCCCTGGCTCCCTCCGATCCCCCCGGGACTGGAGACGCTGGCCGACGAGCCCGACTGGTATCTCGTCACGCTGGTCTCGCTGGCCGCCAACGTGCTCGCCTTCATCCTCGTCTCGCTGGCCACCCGCACCTCGGCCGGCGAGCGGGCCGCCGCCGAGGCCTGCTCGGTGGACGCCGTGGTGCGCCCCATGCGTCTGCCGCTGGTGGCCGCCAACGGCCTGGAGATCAAGCGCCACCTGTCCCGGGCGCTGGGTCAGGAGGTCGCCGAGCGCGAGGTGGAGCGCGCCCTGGCGGCGCTGCAGATGTCGCCTCTCGATGGCCGCCCCTATGCCCTGCGCCGGCTGCGCGACCGCATCCAGGCCAACCTCTCCGGGCTGATGGGCCCCTCGGTGGCCCAGGACATCGTCGACCGCTTCCTGCCCTATCGCCAGGACGGTCCCGGCGCCACCGAGGACATCCACTTCGTCGAGAACCGGCTGGAGGACTATCGTCCGCGGCTCAACGGCCTGGCCCGTGAGATCGACGGCCTGCGCCGCTATCATCGCCGCACCCTGACGCGGCTGCCGGTGGGGCTGTGCGCCTTCGGCGAGGACGGCGAGCTGCTGATGTGGAACGACGCCCTCGCCGAGCTCTCCGGCATCCCCGGCGAGTCGGTGATCGGCGCCCACCGCGATACCCTGCCGCCACCCTGGGACGAGCTGCTGGGCCGCATCCTCGCCGAACCGGCCAGCCAGCTCTACAAGCAGCCGGTGACGCTGGCGAACGGCCAGCGCTTCCTGAGCCTGCACCGGGCCGAACATCAGGACGAGCGCGACGCCCACGGCGGCAACGTCATCCTGGTGGAGGACCACAGCGAGATGAAATGGCTGGAGGACGAGCTGGTGCACGCCGCTCGCCTGGCCTCCATCGGCCAGCTGGCGGCCGGCGTGGCCCACGAGATCGGCAATCCCATCACCGGCATCTCCTCGCTGGCCCAGAATCTGCGCTACGACACCGATGACCCCGAGCTCCGGGAGACTGCCGACCAGATCCAGCAGCTCACCGACCGGGTCTCGCGCATCGTCGGCTCGCTGGTGGGCTTCGCCCACGGCGGGCGCCACGTCACCGGCGCCGCCTTCGCGCCGGTGTCGATGGCCGAGGTCACCGACGAGGCCCTGAACTTGATCCACCTCGCCCGCTCGGGGGAGGATATCCGCTTCGAGAACCGCTGCCCGCCGAACCCACGGGTGTCCGGCGACGCCCAGCGCCTACAGCAGGTGATGATCAACCTGCTCGGCAACGCCCGCGACGCCAGCGTGCCCGGCGGGCGAGTGGTCGCCGCCGGCGAGGCGGATGGCAAACGGCTTCGGGTCACGGTCACCGACGAGGGCCACGGCATCGACGCCCGGGTCCGCGATCATCTCTTCGAGCCCTTCACCACCACCAAGCCCGCCGGCGAGGGCACGGGACTCGGCCTGCCGCTGGTCTACAGCATCGTCGCCGAGCACGGCGGCCAGATCGACATCGAGTCCCCGCCCGCCGGGCAGGCCCATGGCACCCGTATCCTGCTGTGGCTGCCCCTCCACCGAGAGGATGCTGAGAGTACCGATGAGCCGGATCCTGATCGTTGAAGACGAAGCCATCATCCGCAGCGCCCTGAAGCGCCTGCTGGAACGCCATGACCACCGCGTCAGCGAGGCCGGCTCGGTGGACGAGGCGCTGGCCCTCGATCCCCAGGGCTTCGACCTGGTGATCAGCGACCTGCGCCTGCCCGGGGATCCCGGCACCGAGCTGGTCGCCCGCGTCGCCCCGGTGCCGGTGCTGATCATGACCAGCTACGCCAGCATGCGCTCGGCGGTGGAGGCGCTGAAGCTCGGCGCCGTGGACTACGTGGCCAAGCCCTTCGATCACGACGAGCTGCTCGAGACCGTGGCCCGGGTGCTCCACCAGCGCGCCCTGCAGCAGGGCGAGCCGCCTGACGTCACCGCCCCCGGCGGCGAACGCCAGCCAATGATCGGCAACTGCCCCGCCATGCAGGCGGTCTACACCCGCATCCGCAAGACCGCGCCGGCCGACGTCACCGTGCTGATCCAGGGCGAGTCCGGCACCGGCAAGGAGCTGGTGGCCCGCGCCCTGCACCAGCAGAGCCGGCGCGCCGCCGCCCCACTGGTGTGCGTCAACTGCGCGGCCATTCCCGAGACGCTGATCGAGTCCGAGCTGTTCGGCCACGAGAAGGGCGCCTTCACCGGCGCCAGCGCCGCCCGCACCGGCCTGGTCGAGGCCGCCGACGGTGGCACCCTGTTCCTCGACGAGATCGGCGAGCTGCCGCTGGATGCCCAGGCCCGCCTGCTGCGCGTGCTGCAGGAGGGCGAGATCCGCAAGATCGGCTCGGTGGAGACCCGCCACGTCGACGTGCGCCTGATCGCCGCCACCCATCGCGACCTGCACGCCCTGTCACGCACCGGCGGCTTCCGCCTGGACCTCTACTACCGCCTCAACGTGATGCAGATCGACCTGCCGCCGCTGCGCGACCGCGAGGACGACATCCTGGAAATCGCCGACGTGCTGCTGGAGAAGGCCTGCCGGCGCCACGAACGCGAGGGGCTCAAGCTGTCGCGGGCCGCCCGACGGGTGATCCGCGACTGCCCCTGGCCCGGTAACGTGCGCGAGCTGGAGAACGCCCTGGAACGCGGGGTGATCCTGGCCGAGGGCCACCTGATTCACCCCGACGATCTGGGGATCGGCCCCCCGCCCCATGCCGGTGCGGCCCCGCCGGCGCCGCCCGTTCCCGACGACGAGCCGCCCGCGTCCGGCGGCGGCGAACGACCGGACGAGGAGGAAGAGGACCTGTCCCTCGAGGACTACTTCCAGCACTTCGTGCTCGAGCACCAGGACCAGATGAGCGAGACCGAGCTGGCCCAGAAGCTCGGCATCAGCCGCAAGTGCCTGTGGGAGCGCCGTCAGCGCCTCGGCATCCCGCGCAAGAAGGGCCCTCGCCGCAGCACCGGCTGAGGCGACGGGCACCGGACGCCGCCCGCCTCTACGACCAAAGCACTAACGCCCGCGGCCGACCCCGCGGGCGTCGTTTTTGAGGCATTCGACGGCGCGCACGCACCATTTGTTACCTTCCCACACAGCCTTTGCCCCATAAGCGCGCACCCTGGGTAACACTTTCCCGCCTCACGCCGAGAGCACTCGACGATGGATAACATATCTTATTGATTTAAATGAGCTTAATGGATTGTGGCACACCGCCTGCTACATACAGGACAAGAAAAACAATGCCGGATGCCACCCGCGGCCAATAACAACAACAAGGCCCGCGCGCGGTGACAGGCCCGCCCAACAACAACAAGACCACGGGCCGGAAGACACACGAGCGCCATTGCCGACAACAAGCACAACAGCGGCAGCGGGCGCGAGTCCTTCGAGGCAACAACAACAAGACGCTCGAAGTCCGGAATCAGGACGCGACGCACCCGACCCGGCCGCCAACAACAACAAGGGCCGTCAGAGGTGCACCCCCGTCAACAACAACAAGACGTCGGGGGGAGGCAATCACATGCCGTCGTGGTTGGATTATTGTTTTGAATACGAGACGGTCACTTTCAGGAACGTCCACAATGACAACAACATTGCTTGCCTGAGCTCCTTGGTGACTGTGGTGCGTATTCAAGGCGATGCGCCATCACGAAGAAGAATCAGCAGCAGGGATGCTGCATCCTGCTTTCAGGGGAGGCTCACGAGCCTCCCCTTTCCATTTCCAGGCGGCGGGTCAGCGGCCCACGCTTTGCAAGGTGTCGGGTGTTCGCTACACTCAACGCCTTTCGTACCCTCTTTTGTACCCCGCGAGTCGACAACGCCGCATGATCAAAGGATTTACCCGCTTTCTGCAGAGCCCGGGCGAGCGCCTCCGGTCGCTGTTCGGCCCTCAGGAGCCGTCGGCCGCCCTCCCCGAGCTGCGCATCATTCCCCGCGACGAGCACCCGGTCTCTCGCCAGCACTTCAGCGACGCCGCCCTCAAGGTGCTGTACCGGCTGCACAACGCCGGCCATGAGGCCTTCCTGGTGGGGGGCTGCATCCGCGACTCCCTGCTCGGCCGCATGCCCAAGGACTTCGACGTGGCCACCGACGCCACCCCGGAGCAGGTCCGCGAGCTGTTCCGGAACTCGCGCATCGTCGGGCGCCGCTTCCGTATCGTCCACGTGCGCTTCGGCCGCGAGGTGATCGAGGTCACCACCTTCCGCGGCAAGCCCAGCGACGATCACGCCGACCATATCGCCCAGCAGTCGGACGACGGCATGCTGCTGCGCGACAACGTCTGGGGCAACATCGAGGAGGACGCCATCCGGCGCGACTTCACGATCAACGCGCTCTACTACAACATCGCCGACTTCTCGATCCACGACTTCGCCGGCGGCGTCCAGGACATCGAGGATCGCACCCTGCGGCTGATCGGCGACCCGGCGACCCGCTACCGCGAGGACCCGGTACGCATGCTGCGTGCGGTGCGCTTCGCCGCCAAGCTCGACTTCGACATCGCCCCGGCCACCGAGGCGCCGATCGCCGAGCTGGCCGAGCTGCTGCTCCAGGTACCGCCGGCGCGACTGTTCGACGAGGTCCTCAAGCTGTTCATGAGCGGCCACGGCGTCGAGACCTTCCATCTGCTGCGCGACTACGGCCTGTTCGCCATGCTGTTCCCCGAGGCCGACGAGGCCATGGAAGAGCTGCCCTGGGCCGAGGCGGTCATCGAGCGCGCCCTGACCAGCACCGACCGCCGCGTCCGCGACGATCGCCCGGTCACGCCGGCCTTCCTGTTCGCCGCCCTGCTGTGGGGCCCGGTGCAGCTGCGCCAGCAGGCCCTGGAGGCCGACGGCATGCCGCCCATCCCGGCCCAGCAGGCCGCCTCCCAGCAGGTCATCTCGCGCCAGCTGCAGCACGTGTCCATTCCCAAGCGCTTCAGCCTGCCGATGCGCGACATCTGGGACCTGCAGCAGCGCCTGCCGCTGCGCCGCGGCAAACGCGTCTTCCAGACCCGCGAGCACCCGCGTTTCCGCGCCGCCTACGACTTCCTGCTGGTGCGCGAAGCCGCCGGCGAGATGGAGCCCGGCCTCGGCGACTGGTGGACCGCCTTCCAGGACGCCGACGAGCACGAGCAGCGTCGCCTGCTGGGCAAGGTCGACGCCGACCCCGCCGGCACCCCCGCCCCACGCAACAAGCGCCGGCGCCGCCGTCGTCGCCGCAAGCCGTCCAACGACGACTCATGAGCGCCCCACACCGTGCCTGGATCGGGCTTGGCAGCAACCTCGACGACCCCCACGGCCACGTCGAGCGCGCCCTGACCGAGCTCGACGCCCTGCCGCTGACCCGGCGGCGCCGGGCCTCGTGGCGCTACGCCAGCCGCCCGCTGGGCCCGGCCGACCAGCCCGACTTCGTCAACGCCGTGGCCGAGCTGGAGACCCGGCTGTCGCCGCTGGCCCTGCTCGACCAGCTGCAGGCCCTCGAGCAGCGCCACGGACGTGTCCGTGGCCGCCGCTGGGGGCCGCGCACCCTGGACCTCGACCTGCTGCTGTTCGACGATCACGAGATGACGACGCCACGACTGACGCTGCCCCACGCGGAAATGGCGAACCGCGCCTTCGTGCTGGTGCCAATGGCCGAGCTCGCCCCGGCGCTGCGCCTGCCCAACGGCCGAACCGTCGCGCATCTGGCCGCCGACCTCGACCAGGCCGGACTGCGCCGAGTGTTACCCGATACCGCCGAGTGACGCCCCGCCTGTTACCTATCGACACCCTCGACCGGTTCGGGTAACAATGCGCGGTTACACAAGAGCGCGGCCTTCGCCGAGCGCCGGATCACGACACGAGAGCACGCCATGAAAACCGTCACCCTGAGCACGCTGCAGGCCTTCAAGCGCGCCGGTGAAACCTTCAGCTGCCTGACCGCCTACGACGCCACCTTCGCCCATGCCGCCAGCGAGGCCGGCATCGAGGTGCTGCTGGTCGGCGATTCCCTGGGCATGGTCCTGCAGGGCCACACCAGCACCCTGCCGGTGACCCTGGACGACGTCTGCTATCACACCCGCTGCGTGGCCCGCGGCAAGGGCGCGAGCCTGCTGATGGTCGACCTGCCCTTCATGAGCAACGCCACCACCGAACGCCTGCTCGAGGACGCCGGGGCGCTGATGCGTGCCGGCGCCGAGATGGTCAAGGTGGAAGGCGAGGCCTGGATGGCCGACGGCATCCGCGAGCTCTCCCGCCGCGGCGTGCCGGTGTGCGCCCATCTGGGCCTGACCCCGCAGACCGTCCACCAGCTGGGCGGCTACAAGGTCCAGGGGCGCGACGCCGGCCAGGCCGAACGCATCCTCGAGGATGCCCGCACCCTGGCCGAGGCCGGTGCCTCGGTGATCCTGCTCGAGTGCGTGCCGGCGAGCCTCGGCCGCGCCGTGAGCGAGGCCCTGGACGTGCCGGTGATCGGCATCGGCGCCGGCGCCGGCACCGACGGCCAGATCCTGGTGATGCACGACGTGCTCGGCGTCACCGCTGGCCGCAAGCCGCGCTTCGTGAAGAACTTCCTGGCCGAGGCCGACGACGTCCAGGGCGCCTTCCGCCGCTACCACGAGGACGTCAAGGCACGGCGCTTCCCCGCCGAGGAGCACGGCTTCTGATGCAGACCCTGAACGACGTCGCCACGCTGCGCGAGATGCTGGCCGAGCATCGCCGCGCCGGCCGCACCATCGGCCTGGTGCCGACCATGGGCAACCTGCACGCCGGCCACCTGGCGCTGGTCGCCGAGGCACGGCGCCGCGCCGACGTGGTGGTGGCGACCATCTTCGTCAATCCGATGCAGTTCGGGCCGAACGAGGACCTCGACGCCTATCCGCGCACCCTGGCCGACGATCAGGCCCACCTCGAGGCCGCCGGCTGCGACCTGCTGTTCGCCCCCGACGTGGCCACCGTCTACCCGCGCGGCCTGGACGCCCAGACCCGGGTCAGCGTGCCCGAGGTCTCCGAGGGGCTGTGCGGCGGCGACCGTCCCGGTCACTTCGACGGCGTGGCCACCGTGGTCACCATGCTGTTCAACCTGGTGCAGCCGGACCTGGCCTGCTTCGGCGAGAAGGACTACCAGCAGCTGGCGGTGATCCGCCGCCTGGTGGCCGACCTGCACCTGCCGCTCGAGATCGTCGGGGTGCCGATCGAGCGCGCCGAGGACGGCCTGGCGCTGTCCTCGCGCAACGGCTATCTGGACACGGCGCAGCGCGCCGTGGCGCCCGAGCTGTATCGCACCCTGTGCGCCCTGCGCGAGGCGCTGGAGGGCGGCGAGCCGGTCGACGACAGCCTGACCCGCGGCCTCGAGCGGCTGCGCGAGGCGGGCTTCGTCCCCGACTATCTGGAACTGCGTGCCGCCGACCTGGGCCCGGTCGGCGACACCACGCGCGACGCCGTGCTGCTCACCGCGGCGCGCCTGGGCCCGACCCGACTGATCGACAACCTGTCGCTGACCCTCCCCCGCTGAGGGCCCGGCCACGCCACGAAGGAGTTCCCCTTTCATGCTGACCACCATGCTCAAGGCCAAGCTGCACATGGCCCGCGTCACCCACTCGGTGCTGAACTACGAAGGCTCCTGCGCCATCGACGGCGAGCTGCTCGACATGTCCGGCATCCGTGACAACGAGCAGATCCAGATCTACAACGTCGAGAGCGGCCACCGCTTCACCACTTATGCCATCCGCGCCGAGGAAGGCTCCAAGGTGATCTCGGTCAACGGCGCCGCCGCCCACCTGGCCAACGCCGGCGAGCGGGTGATCATCTGCAGCTACGCCCAGTACGAACAGGCCGAGCTCGACGATCACCAGCCCTCGCTGGTCTACCTCAAGGAAGGCAACGTCGTCAGCCACACCAGCAACGCCATCCCCGTCCAGCTGGCCTGATGCTCCCCGGCCGGGGCGCCCGCCCCGGCCTCTCCTCTCGTCCTTCTCCCGCGTGCCTATACTGAAGTTCTAGCCGAGCCGACTCGGCGGGGATTGCCGCAGCGCACAAAAGTCCCCTATGCTGAGCGGACGCTCGTCCGCGAATCTTCAGGAGTAAGCCTCATGCAAGAAGTGGTCATCGTTGCCGCCCGTCGCACCGCCGTCGGCGCCTTCGGCGGCTCCCTCGCCGGCATCCCCGCCAGCGACCTGGGCGCCCATGTGATCAAGGACATCCTCGCCGGCACCGGCGTGGCCCCGGAGCAGGTCGACGAGGTGCTGCTCGGCCAGGTGCTGACTGCCGGCACCGGCCAGAACCCGGCCCGCCAGGCCGCCATCAAGGGCGGACTGCCCGACGCGGTGCCGGCCATGACCATCAACAAGGTCTGCGGCTCGGGCCTCAAGGCCCTGCACCTGGCCACCCAGGCGATTCGCTGCGGCGACGCCGAGCTGATCCTGGCCGGCGGCCAGGAGAACATGTCGCTCTCTCCGCACGTGCTGCCCAATTCGCGCACCGGCCAGCGCATGGGCGACTGGAAGGCCATCGACTCCATGGTTCATGACGGCCTGTGGGATGCCTTCAACGACTTCCACATGGGCATCACCGCCGAGAACCTGGCCGAGAAGTACGGCATCACCCGCGAGGAGATGGACGCGTTCGCCGCCGGCTCCCAGCAGAAGGCCTCCGCCGCGATCAAGGAAGGCAAGTTCAAGGGCCAGATCGTTCCGGTGGAGATTCCCCAGCGCAAGGGCGACCCGCTGGTGTTCGACACCGACGAGAACCCCCGCGAGACCACCGCGGAGAAGCTCGGCGGCATGCGCCCGGCGTTCAAGAAGGACGGCAGCGTGACCGCCGGCAACGCCTCCTCGATCAACGACGGCGCCGCCGTGGTGATGCTGTGCTCCGCCGAGAAGGCCAAGGCCCTGGGCCTGGAGCCGCTGGCCCGCATCAAGGCCTATTCCAACGCCGGCGTCGACCCGGCGATCATGGGCATCGGCCCGGCCCCGGCCACCCGCCGCTGCCTCGACAAGGCCGGCTGGAGCCTCGAGGACCTGGACCTGGTCGAGGCCAACGAGGCCTTCGCCGCCCAGGCGCTGGCGGTGAACAAGGAGCTCGGCTGGGACACCTCGATGATCAACGTCAACGGCGGCGCCATCGCGCTGGGCCACCCGATCGGCGCCTCCGGCTGCCGCATCCTGGTGACCCTGGTGCACGAGATGATCGCCCGCGATGCCAGGAAGGGCCTGGCGACGCTGTGTATCGGCGGCGGGCAGGGCGTGGCGCTGGCGATCGAACGTTAAGCGACTGCCACGACGCCTCACCACGAAAAAAGCCCCCGCTCCGATGAGCGGGGGCTTTTGCGTTCTGGCTGGTGTCTCTCGTCTTCAGCCCTGAGGCGGCCCGACCACCCGCGAGGGCGTGCGTGCCACCAGTGCCGCGGCCAGCACGAACAGTCCGCCGGCGCCGAGCAGCACGCCGCTCAGGCCGATGGCATCCACCACCCGGCCGCCGGCCATGGCCCCGATGCCGATCGACAGGTTGAAAACGAAGGCCATCAGCGCGGTGGCGGCCTCGGTATTCAGGGCGCTCTTGAGGATCCAGGTCTGCAGGCTCACCGAGATGCTGCCGAACACCGCGCCCCACAGCATCAACAGCCCGATCGCGGCCGCCGGCTCGCGCCCCAGCCAGGGGAAGGCCAGGGTCGCGATCGCCAGCAGCAGCGGAATCACCAGCACCGTGGCGTAGGGCCGTCGCCCGGCGGCGGTGCCGGCGAGGAAGTTGCCCAGCAGCCCGGCCGCGCCGTAGCAGAGCAGCAGGGCGCTGACGCTCGCCAGGGGTATGCCGGCGATCTCCTGCAGGATCGGGCTGACGAAGGTGTAGGCGGCGAAGTGGCCCATCACGATCAGCGCGGTGGCGGCCACGCCGACCCGCACGCCGCGGCTGGCGAACTGGCCGGCCAGGTTGGACAGCCGCACCGGCTGCTGCGCCGGCAGGCTCGGCAGCAGCCGCCACAGGGCAATGGTCACCAGCAGGCTCAGCCCGGCCAGCGAGCCGAAGGCGATGCGCCAGTCGGTGTGCTCGCCGAGCCAGGTACCCGCCGGCACGCCGAGCACCGAGGCCCCGGCCACGCCGCTGAAGATCAGCGACATGGCCCGCGGCACCTGCTCCAGGGCCACCAGCCGCGAGGCCAGCCCGCCGGCGATGGCCCAGAAGCCGCCGATGCACACGCCCACCAGCACCCTGGTCACGAGCAGCATGGCGAAGTCGTCGGCCAGCGCGCCCAGCAGGCTGGCCAGGGTCATCAGTGTCATCAGCCCGGTCAACAGCCAGCGGCGGTCGAGCCGGCCCACCGCCACCGGCAGCAGCGGCGCGGCGAAGGCTGCCACCACACCGGGCACGGTGATCAAAAGGCCGGCGGTACCGGAAGTCACGGACAGCGAGTCGGCCACCTGGGACAGCAGCCCGATGGGCAGCTGCTCGGCGGTGACCAGCAGGAAGATACCGATCATCACCGCGCCCACGCCCAGCCAGTCGCGACGCTGGGTGACGGTCCTGGGGGCGGTGGATGACGGAGCGGATTCGTGGCGCGTCATGGGTCGTCCCTGATCGATGGCGGGGCCAGGGCCCCGGAACGAGAACGCCCCCGCGGCGTGAGCCACGGGGGCGTTCGGCTCAATGACCGCTCGCTTAGAGCTCGTCGGTCTCGGCTTCCTCGGCCTCGAAGGCGGCCTTCTCTTCCGGGGTGATCTCCTTGATGGTCAGCTTCACCCGGTTGCGGTTGTCGATGTCGAGCACCTTGACCACGGCCTCGTCACCCTCGTTGAGGAAATCACGCACGTCATTGACGCGCTCGGGCACGATCTGGGAGATGTGCACCAGGCCATCGGTGCCGGGCATGATGTTGACGAAGGCGCCGAAGTCGGCGATGCGCACCACCTTGCCGCGATAGAGCTTGCCGATTTCCGGCTCGGCGGTGATCGCCAGCACGGTGTCGATGGCCGCCTTGGCCGCCGACTTCTCCTCGGCGTAGATGCGTACGGTGCCGTCGTCGTCCAGGTCGATGGAGGCGCCGGTGTCCTCGCAGATCTTGCGGATGGTGGCGCCGCCCTTGCCGATGACGTCGCGGATCTTCTCCGGATCGATCTTGATGGTGGCCATGGAGGGCGCGTTGTCGGAGACCTCCTCGCGGCTCTTGGCGATCACGGTGTTCATCTGCTCGAGGATGCTCAGGCGGGCCTCGTTGGCCTGCTGGAGCGCCTGCTCCATGATCTCCTCGTTGATGCCCTCGATCTTGATGTCCATCTGCAGGGCGGTGACGCCCTCGGCGGAACCGGCCACCTTGAAGTCCATGTCGCCGAGGTGGTCCTCGTCGCCGAGGATGTCGGTCAGCACGGCGTAGCCGTCATCGTCCTTGACCAGGCCCATGGCGATGCCGGCCACCGGGGCCTTCATCGGCACGCCGGCGTCCATCAGGGCCAGCGAGGAGCCGCACACGGAGGCCATGGAGCTGGAGCCGTTGGACTCGGTGATCTCGGACACCACGCGAATGGTGTAGGGGAAGTCGTCCTCGCTCGGCAGCATGGCCTGGACGCCGCGGCGGGCCAGACGGCCGTGGCCGATCTCGCGACGCTTGGGACCGCCCATGAAGCCGGCCTCGCCCACGCTGTAGGGCGGGAAGTTGTAGTGCAGCAGGAAGCGGTCCTTTCGCTCGCCTTCCAGCGATTCGATCAGCTGGGCGTCGCGCAGGGTGCCGAGGGTGGCCACGACCACGGCCTGGGTTTCGCCGCGGGTGAAGATCGCCGAACCGTGGGTCTTGGGCAGGCCACCGACCTCGATGTCCAGCGGACGCACGGTCTTGTGGTCGCGGCCGTCGATGCGCGGCTCGCCCTGGATGACGCGGGAGCGCACGACGCGCTTCTCGAGACCGGCGAAGGCGCCCTTGACCTCGTCGGCGGCGAACTGGCCTTCTTCTTCACCGGCCAGCTGGGCCACGGCCTCGTCCTTCAGCGCGGACAGGGCATCCTGGCGGGCCATCTTGTCGGTGATCCGATAGGCCTCGCCGACCTTGGCCTCGAAGCCCAGCGCCACGGCGTCCTTGAGGGCGGTGTTCTCGGCGGCCGGCTGCCAGTCCCAGCGCGGCTTGCCGGCCTCGGCGGCCAGCTCGTTGATGGCGGAGACGGCGACCTGCATCTCCTGGTGGCCGTAGAGCACGGCGCCCAGCATCTCGTCCTCGAGCAGCTCGCTGGCCTCGGACTCGACCATCAGCACGGCCTTCTCGGTGCCGGCGACGACCATGTTCAGCTCGGAGCTGGCGAGCTCCTCGACGCTGGGATTGAGGAAGTAGCCCTTGTCCTCGGTGAAGCCGACGCGGGCGGCGCCGATCGGGCCGTTGAAGGGCACACCGGAGACGGCCAGGGCGGCGGAGGTGCCGATCATGGCGGCGATGTCCGGGTCCTGGTTACGGTCGGCGGAGAGCACCGTGCAGATGACCTGGACCTCGTTCATGAAGCCCTTCGGGAACAGCGGGCGGATCGGGCGATCGATCAGCCGCGAGGTGAGGGTCTCCTTCTCGGTGGGCCGCCCCTCACGCTTGAAGAAGCCGCCGGGAATCTTGCCGACAGAGTAGGTCTTCTCCTGGTAGTGGACGGACAGCGGGAAGAACGGCTGGGCGGGATTGACGTCCTTCTTCGCCACCACGGTGCACAGCACCACGGTGTCGTCCATGGTGACCATCACGGCACCGGAGGCCTGGCGGGCGATGCGCCCGGTTTCCAGGGTGACGGTGCTGCGACCGTACTCAAACGTTTTCTTGACCGGGTTCACGGCGACTTCCTTCAGCTTTTCGATTCATGTTCGGGTCGTTTCGACTCGGCGACCATTTTAGGGGGTGTCGCCCGGCGCGGCCACCAGGGGGTGAGATTTCCCCCATCGACTTCTTGCGCAAATCATGAGCATTCGAGGCTGATCCGGGGACAGGCCTCCGCGAGGCGCTGTGAACCCATCCCTGGGCGCTACTTTTGCCATCCATGGCAAAAACCCTCGCTGCGACCTGCCCCCGGCGCCTCGATGAAAGCTGCCATGCCTGCCCCATAAACGCGAAACGGGCAGCCCCGGAGGGCTGCCCGTTTCACGTCTACGTCAGAAAAGGAGGAATTCGCGTCTCGAGCGACGAGAGGATGGTCGCCGCCGGAGCGCAGGAACCGGAATGTAGCCTGCTACATGAGGATTCCGAGCACCGCCGACGGCCAGGCTATCGAGCGCAGTAGCGAATTACCCTTTTCCTTAGCGACGCAGGCCGAGGCGCTGAATCAGGGACTGATAGCGCTCGAAGTCCTTGCGCTTCAGGTAGTCCAGCAGCTTGCGGCGCTGGTTGACCATGCGGATCAGGCCACGACGAGAGTGGTGATCCTGCTTGTTGGTCTTGAAGTGATCCTGCAGGCCGTCGATGTTGGCGGTCAGCAGGGCCACCTGCACCTCGGGGGAACCGGTGTCGTTGTCGCCACGGCCGTATTCGTTGACGATTTCGGCCTTCTGCTCGGCTGTCAGTGCCATCTGTCTCTCCAGTTCAGCAATATGCCTGAATGATGTGAATGTCGGAGACCACGCATATTTGCAGTCTCCACGCCGGCCCCGAAGGGCCGGATCATGCCGAGTCCGCCTCGGCGGTGCTCAGCAGGCGGCGCGGGGCGATCTCCCCCGCCGCTCTCACCACGCCGAGCCCCAGAAAGGTCTCGTCGCGGTAGAGTCTGGTCAGGCCGTCGACCGGCAGTTCACCGGTGTCGCACCTGGCGCTCTGGCCATGCAGCAGGCGGCTGGCCGCCGCCTCGTCCAGGGCCAGCCTGGGCAGGTCGGCCACCAGCACGTCCACCGGCAGCAGCACGCCTTCGCGTGCAGCCTGATCCGGCAGCGCCTCGAGGGCCTCCGGCGTCAGCATGCCGTCGGCGCCGAAAGGGCCGGTGGCCAGCCGTCGCAGGACGCTGATATGGGCGCCGCAGCCGAGCGCCTCGCCGATGTCCTCGGCCAGGGTCCGGATGTAGGTGCCCTTGCTGACCCGCACCTCGAGTTCGAAGGCCGTGCCCTCGAACGAGAGAAGGCGCGCATCATACACCGTCACGCGACGCACTGCACGCTCCACGCTCTTGCCCTCGCGGGCCAGCTCGTAGAGCTTGCGCCCCTGGTGCTTGAGCGCCGAATACATCGGCGGCACCTGGTCGATCTCGCCGGTGAAGCGCTCGAGCACGCCGCGCAGGTCGGCCTCCTCGAGGGGCGGCACCTCGCGACGCTCGACCACCTCGCCCTCGGCGTCGCCGGAGTCGGTGATCGTCCCGAGTTCGACCCGGGTGCGATACGCCTTGTCGGCGTCGAGCAGGAAGGCCGAGAACTTGGTCGCCTCGCCGAAGCACACCGGCAACAGCCCGGTGGCCATCGGATCGAGGGTGCCGGTGTGGCCGGCCTTCTGCGCCTGGAACAGGCGCCGGGCCCGCTGCAGCGCGTGGTTGCTGGACGCGCCCTGGGGCTTGTCCAGCAGCAGCACACCGTTCACCGGCAGTCCGCGACGGCGACGCGCCATCAGTCCCGCTCTCCCTCGCCGCGCTCGCCGCCGTCACCCTCGGTCTCGTCGTCGTGACGGTCGCGATCGCTCGCCACCGCCTCGTCGATCAGCGAGGACAGCTGCTGGCCACGCACCACGCTCTCGTCGAAGTGGAAGCGCAGCTCCGGCACGTGACGCAGCTTGATGCGACGGGCGATCTGCCCGCGCAGGAAACCGGCGGCACGCTTGAGCACGCCGAGGTTTTCCTTGATGCGCTCGGCATCCTGCTCGCCGAGCAGCGTCACGTAGACGTCGGCATAGCCGAGGTCACGGCTGACCGTGACCCCGCTGACGGTGACCATGCCCAGGCGCGGATCCTTGATCTCGCGCTGGATGAGTACCGCCAGCTCCTTCTGGAGCTGGTCGGCTACCCGGTCGGTACGCTTGAACTCGCGCATGATCGGCTCCTCGCGGTCAGAGCGTCCGCTCGACCTTGACCTGATCGAAGACCTCGATCTTGTCGCCGACCTGGACGTCGTTGTAGTTCTTCACGCCGATACCGCACTCGATACCGTTGCGAACCTCGTTGACGTCGTCCTTGTAGCGGCGCAGGGACTCGAGCTCGCCCTCGTAGATCACCACGTTCTCGCGCAGCACGCGGATCTTCTTGTGGCGATAGACGGTGCCCTCGACCACCATGCAGCCGGCGACGGCGCCGATCTTCGGTGCCTTGAAGACGTCGCGAACCTCGGCCACGCCGACGATCTCTTCCTTCCACTCCGGCGCGAGCATGCCGCTCATCGCCTGCTTGACCTCGTCGATCAGCTGGTAGATGACGCTGTAGTAGCGCAGGTCGAGACCCTCGCGCTCGATGATCTCGCGAGCGGCGGCGTCGGCACGCACGTTGAAGCCGACCACGATGGCGTCACTGGCGAGCGCCAGGTTGGCGTCGGTACCGGTGATACCGCCCACGCCGGAGGACACCACGGCGACCTGCACTTCGTCGGTCGACAGCTCTTCGAGCGCGCCCTTGATGGCCTCCAGGGAGCCCTGGACGTCGGCCTTGAGGACGATGTTGACCTTGGCGACCTCTTCCTGGCCCATCTGGGAGAACATGTTCTCCAGCTTGGCCTTCTGCTGGCGAGCCAGGCGCACCTCGCGGTACTTGCCCTGACGGAAGTTGGCGACCTCGCGGGCCTTCTTCTCGTCGTCGAGGACCATGAAGTCGTCACCCGCTTCCGGGGTGCCGTCCAGGCCCTGGATCTCGACCGGCATGGCCGGACCGGCGTCGTCGACCTGCTGGCCGAGCTCGTTGATCAGCGCACGCACGCGACCGTAGTGCAGGCCGGCGAGCACGATGTCGCCCTTCTTCAGGGTGCCGTTCTGGACCAGCACGGTGGCCACCGGGCCACGGCCCTTGTCCAGGCGAGACTCGACCACCACGCCCTTGCCGGGCGCCTCGGGGACGGCCTTGAGCTCGAGCACTTCGGAGACCAGCTGGATCGACTCGAGCAGGCCCTCGATGCCATCGCCGGACTTGGCGGAGACGTGCACGAACTGGGTGTCGCCACCCCACTCTTCCGAGATCACGCCGTGCTGGGACAGCTCGTTCTTGACCCGGTCCGGATCGGCGCCCTGCTTGTCGATCTTGTTGACCGCGACGACCATCGGCACGCCGGCGGCCTTCGAGTGCTCGATGGCCTCGATGGTCTGGGGCATGACGCCGTCATCGGCAGCCACGACCAGCACCACCACGTCGGTGGCCTTGGCACCGCGAGCACGCATGGCGGTGAACGCCGCGTGGCCCGGGGTATCGAGGAAGGTCACGCCGCCGTGATCGTCCTCGACGTGGTAGGCGCCGATGTGCTGGGTGATGCCGCCGGCCTCGCCGGTGGCGACCTTGGCGCGACGGATGTAGTCGAGCAGCGAGGTCTTGCCGTGGTCGACGTGACCCATGACGGTCACGACCGGCGAACGGGTGATCTCATCGCCTTCATAGGAGATGTTCTCGAGGACCTCGGTCTCCAGCGCATCGTCCTTGACCAGCTTGGGCTTGTGACCCATTTCCTCGACCACGATGGCCGCGGTGTCCTGATCGATGGTCTGGTTGATGGTCACCGCCGCGCCCATGGTGAACATGGTCTTGATGACCTCGTTCGCCTTGATGGACATCTTGTCGGCCAGGTCGGCGACGCTGATCGACTCGGGGATGGAGACCTCGCGGACGATCGGCTGCGTCGGCTTCTGGAAGCCGTGCTTGCCGCCGCCCTGGCTGCCACCGCGACGGCCGCCGCGACGCTCGGCGCGCTTGGCCTTCTTGCCGCCGCGACGACGCTCTTCGCGATCGCCACGGTCGTCCTCGCGCTCGTGACGGCCCTTCTTGCCGGCCTTCTTGCCGGCCGGTGCGGCGCGGCGGTCGGTGCGGCCTTCCTTCGGCGGGGCCGGCGGCTGCTCGGACGGCGCCGGGGTTTCCAGCTCCGGCACCGGGATCTCCGGCTCGGCCTTGGCGGCCGCCTCGGCGTCGGCCTTGGCCTTCTCGGCCTGGGCCTTTTCCTCGGCCGCGCGGGCCGCCTGCTCGGCGGCGCGCTGCTCTTCCTCGGCCTGACGCTTGGCTTCGGCCTCGGCCATGTCACCGACCAGCTGACGCGGACCGTGATCCTGCGACTTCGGCTCCTCGGCGGGCTTCTCTTCCTCGCGCTTGACGTAGGTGCGCTTCTTGCGGACCTGCACCTCGATGCTCTTGCCCCGGTCGCCGCTCTTGATGCGGCTGCGCGTCTTGCGGGTCAGGGTGATACGGTTCTTGGGCGCGGCCTTCTCGGCGCTCCCGCCGTGACTCTTGGTGAGGTAGTCCAGCAGCTGACGTTTGTCCTCTTCGGACACGGCGTCGCCCTCGGACTTGTGCTCGAGCCCGGCTTCTTTCATCTGTTCCAGCAGACGGGGCACTTCACGCCCCACCTTCGCTGCAAAATCCTTAACGGTCATTTCTGACATTACGACCCTCCTCAGCCCGTGACCCGTTTACTGTTCGCTCTCGAACCAAGGCGCACGGGCAGTCATGATCAGTGCCGCGGCGCGCTCCTCGTCCAGTTCCTCGATATCCGTCAAATCGTCGACGGACTGTTCGGCGAGGTCCTCCATGGTCTTGATGCCCCGGCTGGCCAGGATATAGGCCAGGTGACGCTCCATGCCGTCCATTTCAAGCAGGTCGTCGGCCGGTTCGGCACCGTCGAGCTCCTCTTCGGAAGCGATGGCCAGGTTCAGCAGCTCGTCCTTGGCACGAGCGCGCAGCTCCTCGACGAGATCCTCGTCGAACTCTTCGATCTCCAGCATTTCCTCCGCCGGGACATAGGCGACCTCCTCCAGGGAGGTGAAGCCTTCCTCGACGAGCAGGCGTGCCACGTCGTCGTCGATGTCCAGGTGATGGATGAAATGCTCGACCAGGCTATCGACCTCCTGGTCGCGCTTGGCCTCGGCGTCGGCTTCGGTCATGACGTTGAGACGCCACCCGGTGAGCTCGGAGGCCAGGCGCACGTTCTGGCCGCTACGGCCGATGGCCTGGGCCAGGTTGTCCTCGGCGACCGCCACGTCCATGGCGTGGGAATCCTCGTCGACGAGAATCGAGGCGACATCCGCCGGCGCCATGGCGTTGATCACCAGCTGGGCCGGGTTGTCGTCCCACAGCACGATGTCCACGCGCTCGTTCTGGAGCTCGGTGGACACCGCCTGGACCCGGGAACCGCGCATGCCCACGCAGGCGCCGACCGGGTCGATGCGGCGGTCGTTGGTCTTGACCGCGATCTTGGCCCGCGAGCCCGGATCGCGGGCCGCGCCCTTGATCTCGATGAGCTGCTCGGCGATTTCCGGCACCTCGATGCTGAACAGTTCGATGATCAGCTCGGGGCAGGTCCGCGACAGGATCAGCTGGGCGCCGCGGGCCTCCGGATCGACCTTGGTCAGCAGCGCGCGGACGCGCTCGTTCATGCGGTAGCGCTCGCCCGGGATCATCTCGCTGCGCGGCAGGAAGGCCTCGGCGTTCTCGCCGAGGTCGATGATCAGGCCATCGCGTGTCGTCTTCTTGACGATGCCGGCGACCAGCTCGCCCTCGCGGTCGGCATAGAGGCGCACCACCTCGGCCCGCTCGGCCTCGCGCACCTTCTGCACGATGACCTGCTTGGCGGTCTGGGCCGCGATGCGACCGAAGGCGGCGTTCTCGATCTGTTCCTCGACCACGTCACCGAGGCCCAGCGGCGGATCGCGACGCTCGGCATAGCTCAGCTTGATCTGGGCGTCCGGGCCGTCGAAGTCGTCGTCCTCGACGACCTCCCAGCGGCGGAACGTCTCGTAGTCGCCGGTGATGCGGTCGATATGAACCCGCACGCTGGCTTCTTCGTCCTCGAAGCGCTTGCGTGACGCGCTGGCCAGCGCCGCCTCGACGGCCTCGAAGATTACCTCGCGGGGGACACCCTTTTCGTTGGAGATCGCGTCGACGACCGCCAGAATCTCTTTACTCATGCCTTAGCCTCGCCAGTAAACCCGTCCTTGTGCATCGACCTCAGTCTTCGAACTGCGGCACGACCCGCGCCTGATCGATGCTCTCGATGGGAAAGCAGTATTCCTCGTCGTCGAGCCGCACCAGCACCTCATCGTTCTCGACGCCGGCCAGCAGGCCCTGAAACTTGCGCCGCCCATCGAACGGCACCCGCAGCTTCACCGCCACCTTGTGGCCGGCATAGCGCGCGAACTGCTCGAGGGTGAACAGGGGGCGATCCATCCCCGGAGAGGACACCTCGAGCCGATATTCACCGCTGACGGGATCCTCGACGTCGAACACCGCACTGACCTGGCGGCTGACGTCGGCGCAATCATCCACGCTCACGCCATCGGCGTGATCGATGTAGATCACCAGACGAGAGTGTTTGCCCTGGGACAGATAGTCGATGCCCCACAGCTCGAACCCCATGGCCGAGACCACCGGTTCGATCAGCGCGTGCAGCGCAGCATCCTTGGTTGCCACGGAAGAAAGCTCCTACAGCCGTTGCATCAGGCACCTGGCCGGGAGTGAACAGGAGAGTCAGGTGGCTGATTGGCGTTGCCCGGATCAGCGCCGCCGATGCTTGCCGGCGAGCTGGCCGCTAACAAAAAGCCCCTTCACAGGAAGGGGCTTTTCAAGAAACCTGTATACCACTTCTCGACGCCTGGCATGCCCCTCAAGGGTCCTGCATGCCCGACAGGAAGATGGTAGCGGGGACCGGATTTGAACCGATGACCTTCGGGTTATGAGCCCGACGAGCTACCAGACTGCTCCACCCCGCATCAATCTAGGTCGGTGATTCTATGCTGACTCGGCGCTTCCGTCAAGCCGCATCACACCGTTTCGCCAATCCTGCGATGAAGATCCGATGCTCGGCGATGAGATCGCCAGACCGGCTTCAGGAATGGTGCCGAAGGCGGGACTTGAACCCGCACGGCCGTAAGGCCACTACCCCCTCAAGATAGCGTGTCTACCAATTCCACCACTTCGGCATCAGGGGAGGCCAGATTCGCGGCTCAGTTGCTGCCGCTATCCTCTAGCACTGGCGCAGTATTATCCATACCCGATGACCCTTCGTCAAGGGACGGCACGGCATTTTGCTGCTGTTCGACCAGCTCGGCATCGGGAATGCCCGTCTCTTCCGGCGCCTGACCGGCCTGGGAGGCGAAATACGCCAGGGCCAGGGAGGTGACGAAGAAGGCCGCGGCCAGCAGCCCGGTGGCGCGCGACAGGAAATTGCCGCTGCCGCTGGAGCCGAACACGGTCTGGGAGGCACCGCCACCGAAGGAGGCACCGGCGTCGGCGCCCTTGCCCTGCTGCAGCAGGATCAGGACGACCAGGGCGATGGCGATCGCCACATGGATCATGAGAATGGCAACTTGCATGGTTATCAACCTGCTGACTGGCAAATGGCTAGGAATTCGTCGACGTTCAGGGAAGCGCCGCCAATGAGACCGCCGTCGATGTCCGGCTGCGCGAGCAGCTCGGCGGCGTTGGCGGCCTTCATGCTGCCGCCGTAGAGCACCTGGGTATCGGCGGCGAGCCCGGCGTCGTAGCGCGCAAGACGCGCCCGGATGGCGCCGTGGACCGCCTGGGCCTGCGCCGGTGTCGCGGTGCGGCCGGTGCCGATGGCCCACACCGGCTCGTAGGCGAGCACCAGCCGGGCGCGCTCGTCCGCGCCGAGCGCATCGAACACCGCCTCGAGCTGACCGAGCACCACCGCCTCGGTGCGGCCGGCATCGCGCTCCTCGAGGGTCTCGCCCAGGCACAGCACCGGGGCGAGCCCCAGGTCGAGCGCGGCACGCACGCGGGCCAGCACGGCGTCATCGTCCTCGCCGAACAGCGTGCGCCGCTCGGAGTGGCCGACCAGCACCATCCGGGCGCCGCAGTCGCGCAGCATCTCGCCGCTGACCTCGCCGGTGAAGGCCCCGGAAGGCCGGTCGCTCAGCGTCTGGGCGCCGAGGGCCAGCGGCGTGCCCTCGAAAGCGCGACTCGCGGCGTCCAGATAAGGGAAAGGCACCATCAGCGCCACCGCCACGTTCTCCGGCAGCTCGGCATCGCCGAAGGCACGACCGAAGTCGTCGACCAGCGCGCGGGACCCGTTCATCTTCCAGTTGCCGGCGATCAGCGGCGTAGGCATGCAGCTTCCCTCTTTCAAGGTGGAGCGAAATGGTATAGGAGCGGCCCTGTCAAGACAACCGACCTAGGTCAGCAGCCCCTCGACGTCGGCCGCCAGGCGACGAGCCAGGCCGTCGACGTCCAGGTGCGGCCGCCCTTCGACCATCACCCGGATCAGCGGCTCGGTACCGGAGGGGCGCAGCAGCACCCGCCCCTGGTCGCCGAGCTCGGCCTCGACGGCGGCCACCGCGGACTTGAGCGAGGCCTCATCCATCAGCGCCCGGGCGTCGGTGCCTGGCGTCAGGCGCACGTTGACCAGCGCCTGGGGCGCCTTCTCCAGCCCGTCGAGCAGCCGCCCCAGCGGCTTGCCCTCGCGCACCATGATGGCCAGCACCTGCAGGGCGGAGACGATGCCGTCGCCGGTGGTCTGGACGTGACCGCAGACGATATGCCCCGACGATTCGCCGCCGAGCTGCCAGCCGTTGGCGTCCAGGCGCTCCATGACGTAGCGGTCGCCGACCTTGGCCCGCTCGAAGGGCACGCCCATCGTCTCCAGCGCGGCGGCCAGGCCGAAGTTGCTCATCAGGGTGCCGACCACGCCGCCGCCGAGCTCGCCGCGGGAGTGGCGATCGCGGGCGATCATGTAGAGGATGTCGTCGCCGTCGATCTCGCGCCCCTCGGCGTCGACCATCAGCACCCGGTCGCCGTCGCCGTCGAAGGCCACGCCCAGGTCGGCGCCGCTGCGGATCACCGCGGCGCGCAGCGCGGCGGGATGGGTGGAGCCGACCTCGTGGTTGATGTTGAGACCGTCCGGCTCGGCGCCGATCACCTCGACCCTGGCGTCCAGCTCGCGGAACACGCTGGGCGCGATGTGATAGGTGGCGCCGTGAGCGCAGTCGATCACCACCTTCAGGCCGTGCAGGTCGACGCGATCGGGAATGGTCGACTTGCAGAACTCGATGTAGCGGCCGGCGGCGTCGTCGGCACGCCGCACCTTGCCCAGGGCATCGGGTGCCACCGTGGTCAGCGGCTCCTCGAGCATGGCCTCGATGCGTTCCTCGACGGCATCACCGAGCTTGGTGCCGGCGGCGGAGAAGAACTTGATGCCGTTGTCGGCGAAGGGGTTGTGCGAGGCCGAGATGACGATCCCGGCGCTGGCGCGGAAGGCCCGCGTCAGGTAGGCGATGCCCGGGGTCGGCATCGGGCCGAGCAGGATCACGTCGACCCCGGCGGCCGACAGGCCGGCCTCCAGGGCCGACTCGAACATGTAGCCGGAGATACGGGTGTCCTTGCCGATCACCACCCGCGGCCGCCCGCCCTTCTCCGCCAGCACCCGGCCAGTGGCCCAGCCCAGCTTGAGCATGAAGTCGGCGGTGATGGGCGGCTCGCCCACCGTGCCGCGAATGCCGTCGGTCCCGAAATAGCGCCTAGTCATGGTCGCAACCCTCCTTGAGTACGGCCCAGGCCATGTTGATCGCATCCACGTGGGGCGCCACGTCATGGACGCGAAGAATCCGTGCGCCGCGCTCGACGGCCAGGGCCGACAGCGCCAGTCCGCCGTGGAGCCGCTCCTCCACCGGACGATCCAGCACCTTGCCGATCATGCTCTTGCGCGACATGCCCACCAGCAGCGGCAGGCCGAGCGCCTCCAGACGCTCCATGCGATGGAGCAGGCGCAGGTTGTGCTCGACGCTCTTGGCGAAGCCGAAGCCGGGATCGAGAATCAGCCGCTCGCGACGCAGGCCGGCGGCCTCGCACTCCGCCACCCGGCGCTCGAGGAAGTCGGCCACCGCCTCCTCCACCGGCACCTCATAGCAGGGCGCGTCCTGCATGTCGCCGGGCTCGCCGAGCATGTGCATCACGCACACCGGCAGGCCGCTGGCGGCGGCGGCGCGCAGGGCGCCCTCGCGACGCAGGTTGCGCACGTCGTTGAGCAGTCCGGCGCCGGCCTCGGCCGAGGCGGTCATCACCTCGGGGGCGCTGGTGTCAGCCGAGACCAGGGCATCGAACTCGCGCACCAGCGCCTCGACCACCGGCACCACACGATCGAGCTCCTGCTGCACCGGCACCGCCGCGGCGCCGGGACGCGTGGACTCGCCGCCCACGTCGATGATCGCCGCCCCCTCGGCCAGCATCCGCTCGGCGCGCCGCAGGGCGTCGTCGAGGGCGTTGTGCCGACCGCCGTCGGAGAAGGAGTCGGGAGTGACGTTGAGGATCCCCATCACGCGGGGAAAGGAGAGGTCGAGCCGCTGCCGGCCACACTGCAGGGAAGTGGGAACGCTGTTGTGCATCGTTGTCCTGAAGCTGTTCGGGTGGCGGGGAGCGGTCGCCCCGCCACGGCAAGGGCGCCCCGCAGGGCGCCCGTTGATCGTCTCGCTCGCGAGGGGTCAGCTGCCGGCCGGACCACCGAGGGGGTCGGAGGGACGGCGGCCCGAGGATTCCTCCTCGTCGTCGCCGTCATCGCCCTTGGCATCCTCCTGGGGCGCCTCGCCGATCGGCGCACCGGGGCCGGGGCCGTCGTCATCCCAGCCCTTGGGCGGACGCGGGGTGCGGCCGTCCATGATGTCCTTGAGCTGGTCGGCGTCGATGGTCTCGTACTGCACCAGCGCCTCGGCCATGGCATCCAGCTTGTCGCGGTTGTCCTCGAGGATCTGCTTGGCCTGGGCGTAGCACTCGTCGATGATGCGACGCACTTCCTTGTCGAGCTTGGTGACCGTCTCGCCGGACTTGAGCTTGCCGCCGCTCTGGCCCGGGCCGCCGAGGAACTGGTGGGACTCGTCCTCGTCGTACATGATCGGGCCCATTTCCTCGGACAGGCCCCACTTGGCCACCAGATTGTGGGCCAGCTCGGTGGCGCGCTTGATGTCGTTGGAGGCCCCGGTGGTCACGCCGTTCGGGCCCAGCGTCATCTCCTCGGCGAGACGGCCGCCGTACAGCGAGCAGATCTGGCTGATGATCTGCTGACGCGACAGGCTGTAGCGATCCTCCTCGGGGAGGAACATGGTCACGCCCAGCGCGCGGCCGCGCGGGATGATGGTGACCTTGTAGACCGGGTCGTGCTCGGGCATCACCAGGCCGATGATGGCGTGGCCCGATTCGTGATAGGCGGTATTGAGCTTGTCCTTCTCGGTCATGACCATGGAACGGCGCTCGGCGCCCATCATGATCTTGTCCTTGGCCAGCTCCAGCTCCTCCATGCCCACCAGGCGCTTGTTGCGACGGGCCGAGAACAGTGCCGCCTCGTTGACCAGGTTGGCCAGGTCGGCGCCGGAGAAGCCCGGGGTACCGCGGGCGATCAGCGACGGCTTGACGTCGTCGCCCAGCGGCACCTTGCGCAGGTGCACGTTGAGGATGTGCTCACGACCGCGGATGTCGGGCAGCGGCACGGTGACCTGGCGGTCGAAGCGGCCCGGACGCAGCAGCGCCGGGTCGAGCACGTCGGGACGGTTGGTGGCGGCGATGACGATGATGCCCTCGTTGGCCTCGAAGCCGTCCATCTCGACCAGCAGCTGGTTCAGGGTCTGCTCGCGCTCGTCGTTGCCGCCACCCATGCCGGCGCCACGCGAGCGGCCCACGGCATCGATTTCGTCGATGAAGATGATGCAGGGCGCCTGCTTCTTGGCCTGCTCGAACATGTCGCGCACGCGCGAGGCGCCCACGCCGACGAACATCTCGACGAAGTCGGAGCCGGAGATCGAGAAGAACGGCACCTTGGCCTCGCCGGCGATCGACTTGGCCAGCAGCGTCTTGCCGGTACCGGGCGGGCCGACCATCAGCACGCCGCGGGGGATGGTGCCGCCCAGGCGCTGGAACTTGGTCGGATCGCGCAGGAAGTCGACCAGCTCCTCGACCTCCTCCTTGGCCTCGTCGCAGCCGGCCACGTCGGCGAAGGTGGTCTTGATCTGGTCCTGGGACAGCAGCTTGGCCTTGGACTTGCCGAAGCTCATCGGGCCGCCCTTGCCGCCACCGCCCCCCTGCATCTGGCGCATGAAGAACATGAAGATGGCGAGGATCAGCAGGATCGGGAAGCTGGCGATCAGCAGCCGCGTCCACAGGCTCTGCTGCTCGGGCTCCTGGCCGATCACGGTGACGTCGTGGGCCAGCAGATCATCCATCAGCTTGGGATCTTCCGCCGCCGGGCGGATGGTCTGGAACTGGGAGCCGTCCTTGCGCTCGCCATTGATGGTATAGCCATCGATGGTCACGCTCCGGACCTGCTCGTTCTGCACCTGCTCGACGAACTGGGAATAGTTCATCGTCTGCGGTGTATTCTCGACGCTGAAGTTGTTGAACACCGTCAGCAGCACCGCCGCGATGACCAACCACAGAATCAGGTTCTTCGCCATGTCGTTCAAGGGACTACCCTCAATTGCAAGAATCTGTCGGCCGTAACCACCTGGCCCTTCGACACTACCCTACCACGCCCGTTCGCTGGCAGGGCCCAAGGTGCGGCTCCTGTCTCCACTGTGACACAGACACGCGATGATGTCCGGCCATGGCATCCTTAGCCTGACGCTATCGATGCGCCTTCATCGGCGGCCCGCCACGGCGCTCAGCCGCGAAACCCTTCCGCCAGCAGGTAGACCTCGCGGGAACGCGCCCGGGACGCTTCCGGCTTGCGGGTCACCACCCGCTTGAAGCTGCCGCGCAGCTCCTTCAGATATTCGTCGAAGCCTTCGCCCTGGAAGACCTTGGCCAGGAAGGTGCCGCCGGGGGACAGGGTCTGACGCGCCAGGTCCAGGGCCAGCTCCACCAGATACATGGCCTGGGGCTGGTCGATGGCGGCCATCCCACTCATATTGGGGGCCATGTCCGACATCACAAGGTCGACCGGACGATCGCCGAGGCGGCCGAGGATCTCGTCGAGCACGGCCTCCTCGGTGAAGTCGCCCTGCACGAAATCGACCCCGGCCAGGGCATCCATCTCGAGGATGTCGGAGGCGATGACGACGCCATTGTCGCCGACCTTCTCGGCGGCGATCTGGCTCCAGCCGCCGGGGGCCGCTCCCAGGTCGATGATCGTCATGCCGGGACGCAGCAGCTTGTCCTTCTCGTCCAGCGCCAGCAGCTTGTAGCTGGCCCGCGAGCGATAGCCGTCCTGCCAGCTCTGCTGGACGTAGCGGTCGTCGAAGTGTTCCTTCAGCCAGCCGGCGCTGCTCTTGCTGGCGCCGCGCCGCTTGGAGCCCTTGTCCCGGGCGTCATGGGAAGATGCCACGGCATCACCTGTGAGAAATCTGGATGACAGGGGGTCGAGCGGATTCCGATAAACGGGGATGGGGAAGCTGACCTTGCGGACCGGTCGAGGAGGCGGTGAGAGCCGGCCGCGCTTTCGCCGCGAGGCGATTCACCGTACCATGTGCGCTGCGCGCCAACCGGGAAGAAGCAAGATACCATGAGCTTGTCACAGGCACAAAAGAAAGCATTTCGCAGCATCGGCCACCATCTCGACCCCGTCGTCATGGTCTCCGAGAACGGCCTCAGCGAGGGCGTGCTCGCCGAACTCGACCGGGCGCTGACCGACCACGAACTGGTCAAGGTCAAGCTGGCGCTGGCCGAGCGCGAGGACCGCGCCGCCGTGCTGGAGGCCCTGGTCGCCGAGAGCGGCGCCGAGCTGGTGCAGAAGATCGGCAAGGTCGCCCTCTTCTACCGCCACAACCCCAAGGTCAATCCGAAGCTGTCCAACATCAAGCGCTTCGAGGAGCACCACGGCCGGCGCTAAAGCGCTTCGCGCGAGCTGGAAGCTGGAAGCTGGAAGCCCAGCAGAAACAGCAGCTTCAGAAATAGAAACACCCCCGCAGCGGTGCTGCGGGGGTGTTTTTCTTCAAGCTTCCAGCCTAGGGCTTCAAGCTTGAATCACAGGTGCTCGACGCTGGAAATCTCGTACTCGACGTCGCCGCCGGGGGTACGCACCAGCACCACCTCACCCTCTTCCTTGCCGATCAGGGCACGGGCGATGGGCGAGGTCACGGAGATCTGGCCTTCCTTGATGTTGGCCTCGTCCTCGCCGACGATGCGGTAGGTCACCTCTTCGTCGGTATCGAGGTTCATCAGCTCCACGGTCACCCCGAAGATCACCTTGCCGGTCTTGGGCAGCTTGGTGACATCAATGACCTGTGCGTTGGACAGCTTGCCTTCGATCTCCTGGATACGCCCCTCGATGAAGCCCTGCTGTTCGCGGGCCGCATGATACTCGGCGTTCTCCTTGAGGTCGCCGTGCTCGCGCGCCTCGGCGATGGCCGCGATCACGTTCGGACGGGCCTCGCTCTTGAGGTGATCGAGCTCGTCGCGAAGGCGCTGCTCACCGACGACGGTCATCGGGACCTTGTTCATTGACTGACTCCTGCATGCTGTTCCTGTAGCCGCCGCACGGTGATGGCATTGCCGTACTCGAGCGCCAGACAAACGGCCTTGGCCCCTGCCAGGGTGGTGGCATAGGGAACCTTGCGGGCGAGGGCGGTGCGACGGATCACCGAGGAATCATTGATGGCCTGACGGCCCTCGGTGGTATTGACGATGTAGGCGACCTCGTCGTTCTTGAGCAGATCGACGATGTGCGGACGACCCTCGTAGACCTTGTTCACGATCTCCACGGGCAGATCGGCCGCCTGAAGGGCCGCCGCCGTACCACGGGTCGCACAGAGGGTGAAGCCCAATGTTAACAGAGAACGGGCCACCTCGATAACACCCGCCTTGTCGGGCTCGCGCACGGACAGGAACGCCTTGCGCTCGCCTTCCAGCGACGGAATCGCCTCGCCGGCCCCCAGCTGCGCCTTGTAGAAGGCCTCGGCGAAGGTCTCGCCGGAACCCATCACCTCGCCGGTGGACTTCATCTCCGGCGACAGGATCGGGTCGACGCCCGGGAACTTGTTGAACGGGAAGACCGCTTCCTTGACGCTGTAGGTCGTCGGCACGATCTCGGCCACGAAGCCCTGGTCGGCCAGGCTGATGCCGGCCATGCAGCGCGCCGCCACCTGGGCCAGCGAGGTGCCGATGCACTTGGAGACGAAGGGCACGGTGCGCGAGGCGCGCGGGTTGACCTCGATGACGTAGATCTCGCCGTCCTGCCAGGCCAGCTGCACGTTCATCAGGCCGTTGACGCCGAGCTCCACCGCCATGCGCTTGACCTGGTCGCGCATCTCGTCCTGCACGTCGGCCGGCAGCGAGTACGGCGGCAGCGCACAGGCGGAGTCGCCGGAGTGCACGCCGGCCTGCTCGATGTGCTGCATGATGCCGCCGATCACCACCTGCTGGCCGTCGGAAACGGCGTCGATGTCGACCTCGATGGCGGCGTTGAGGAAGTGGTCCAGCAGCACCGGCGAGTCGTTGGAGACCTTGACCGCGTGGGTCATGTAGTTCTCCAGCTCGGAGGCATCGTAGACGATCTCCATGGCCCGGCCGCCGAGCACGTAGCTCGGGCGCACCACCAGCGGATAGCCGATCGCCTCGGCCTTGGCGAAGGCCTCGTCGAAGCTGCGCGCGGTGGCGTTGGGCGGCTGCTTGAGGCCCAGCTTGTCGATCATGGTCTGGAAGCGCTCGCGGTCCTCGGCGCGGTCGATGGCGTCCGGGGTGGTGCCGATGATCGGCACGCCGGCGGCCTCGAGCTCGCGGGCCAGCTTGAGCGGGGTCTGACCGCCGAACTGCACGATCACGCCGGCCGGCTGTTCCTTGTCGGCGATCTCCAGCACGTCCTCCAGGGTCACCGGCTCGAAGTAGAGGCGGTCGGAGGTGTCGTAGTCGGTGGAGACGGTCTCCGGGTTGCAGTTGACCATGATGGTCTCGTAGCCGTCGTCGCGCATGGCCAGCGCGGCGTGGACGCAGCAGTAGTCGAACTCGATGCCCTGGCCGATGCGATTCGGACCGCCGCCGAGCACCATGATCTTCTGCTTGTCGCTGACCTCGGCCTCGCACTCCTCCTCGTAGGTGGAGTACATGTAGGCGGTGTCGGAGGCGAACTCGGCCGCGCAGGTGTCGACCCGCTTGTAGACCGGGCGGATGCCGGCCTTCTGGCGCGTCTTGCGGAACTCCTTCTCGGCCACGCCGAGCAGCGCCGCCAGGCGGGCGTCGGAGAAGCCCTTGCGCTTGAGCTGCCACAGGTCACGGGCGCTCAGCTCGGAGAGCGAGCGCCTGGCCAGGGCCTGCTCGGTCAGGATCAGATCCTCGAGCTGGACCAGGAACCAGCGGTCGATGTTGGTCAGCGCGAACACGTCCTCGACGCTCATGCCGCTGCGCATGGCATCGGCGACGTAGAAGATGCGGTCGGCGCCGGCGGCCTGCAGCTCGCCCTTGATCTGCGCCATCGCCTCGTCGGTGAAGCGGGTGATCTTCGGGTCGAGGCCGTCGTTGCCGGTCTCCATGCCGCGCAGCGCCTTCTGCAGCGACTCCTGGAAGGTACGGCCGATCGCCATCACCTCGCCCACCGACTTCATCTGGGTGGTCAGACGGTCGTTGGCCTGGGGGAACTTCTCGAAGGTGAAGCGCGGAATCTTGGTCACGACGTAGTCGATGGACGGCTCGAAGGACGCCGGGGTGCGACCGCCGGTGATGTCGTTCTGCAGCTCGTCCAGGGTGTAGCCGACGGCCAGCTTGGCGGCGATCTTGGCGATCGGGAAGCCGGTGGCCTTGGAGGCCAGCGCCGAGGAGCGCGACACCCGCGGGTTCATCTCGATGACCACCACGCGGCCGGTCTTCGGGTCGACGCCGAACTGGACGTTGGAACCGCCGGTCTCGACGCCGATCTCGCGCAACACCGCCAGGGAGGCGTCGCGCATGTTCTGGTATTCCTTGTCGGTCAGCGTCTGGGCCGGGGCCACGGTGATGGAGTCACCGGTGTGCACGCCCATGGGATCGAAGTTCTCGATCGCGCAGACGATGATGCAGTTGTCGTTCTTGTCGCGAACGACCTCCATCTCGTATTCCTTCCAACCCAGCAGCGACTCGTCGATCAGCAGCTCGTGGTTGTTGGAGAGCTCGAAACCGCGGGTGCAGATCTCCTCGAACTCTTCCTTGTTGTAGGCCACGCCGCCGCCGGAGCCGCCCATGGTGTAGGACGGGCGGATGATGACCGGGAAGCCCAGCTCGCCCTGGATGCCCCAGGCCTCGTCCATGGTGTGGGCGACCTTGGCCTTGGGGCACTCCAGGCCGATGCGCTTCATGGCCTGGTCGAACAGGTCGCGGTCCTCGGCCATGTTGATGGCGTCGGCGTTGGCGCCGATCATCTCCACGCCGTGCTTGGCGAGCACGCCGTGCTTGTCCAGGTCGAGGGCGCAGTTGAGCGCGGTCTGGCCACCCATGGTCGGCAGCACGGCATCGGGCTGCTCGGCCTCGATGATCTTCTCCACCGCCTGCCAGGTGATCGGCTCGATGTAGGTGGCGTCGGCCATCACCGGGTCGGTCATGATGGTGGCCGGGTTGGAGTTGACCAGGATGACCCGGTAACCCTCTTCGCGCAGGGCCTTGCAGGCCTGGGCGCCGGAATAGTCGAACTCGCAGGCCTGGCCGATGACGATGGGGCCGGCGCCGATGATCAGGATGCTCTGGATGTCGGTACGTTTTGGCATGGTGCTTCCCGCAAAAAAGGTGACGGACGAGGGGCGACGATCGGACGGTTAGCGCTTGGCCTTCATCATCTCGATGAAGCGATCGAACAGCGGCGCGACGTCGCGCGGCCCCGGGCTCGCCTCCGGGTGGCCCTGGAAGCTGAAGGCCGGACGGTCGGTGCGCTCGATGCCCTGCAGGGTGCCGTCGAACAGCGAGCGATGGGTCGCGCGCAGGGTCTCGGGCAGGGACGCCTCGTCCGCGGCGAAGCCGTGGTTCTGGCTGGTGATCATCACGTGGCCGGTATCGAGATCCTGGACCGGATGGTTGGCACCGTGGTGGCCGAACTTCATCTTCTCGGACGTCGCGCCACTGGCCAGCGCCAGCAGCTGGTGGCCGAGGCAGATGCCGAAGATCGGCAGCTCGGTCTCGAGCAGCTCGCGGATGGCGGCGATGGCATACTCGCAGGGCTCGGGGTCGCCCGGGCCGTTGGAGAGGAAGACGCCGTCCGGATTCAGCGCCATGACCTCGCTGGCCGGGGTCTGGGCCGGCACCACGGTCAGGCGGCAGCCGCGGGACGCCAGCATGCGCAGGATGTTGCGCTTAACGCCGTAGTCGTAGGCGACCACGTGGAAGGGACGCTCGGCCTCGGCGGCATCGGCGTAGCCGGCGCCCAGGGCCCACTCGCCCTCGCTCCACTCGTAGGCGGACTGGCAGGACACCACCTTGGCCAGGTCCATGCCCTTGAGGCCCGGGAAGGCGTTGGCCGCGGCCAGGGCGCGCGCCTCAGCGTCCTCGCCCTCGGCGTCCGCGCCGGCCAGGATGGCACCGTTCTGGGCACCCTTGTCGCGCAGGATGCGGGTCAGGCGGCGAGTGTCGATGTCGGCGATGCCCAGCACGTTCTGGCTGACCAGGTAGTCGGAGAGCGACTGCTCGGAGCGGAAGTTGCTGGCCAGCAGCGGCAGGTCGCGGATCACCAGGCCGGCGGCGGCGATGGCACCGGATTCGACGTCTTCGGCGTTGATGCCGGTGTTGCCGATGTGAGGATAGGTCAGGGTGACGATCTGACGGGTATAGGAGGGGTCGGTGAGAATTTCCTGATAGCCGGTCATGGCCGTATTGAACACCACCTCACCGCTGGTTTGTCCATCGGCGCCGATGGCGGTGCCATGAAACACACTGCCATCTTCCAAGGCCAGTATCGCGGGTTTGTTCAATGCAACGTCCTCCCATATGTTCACAGACGACTTCAAGAGACAGCTCGTCAAGGATAGGCTCGGCAGGCACCCGACGGGTAAAACGCCCCACCGCCCTTCGGCCCGTAAAAAAGCGGGACGAAACCCGACATGGAAGACCGGTTTCATCCCGCTTGTTGTCATTCGCTCGGAATGCTGGGCCGACGCAACAAGCGCTTGCGCGGCGAAGGGCCGTCGCCCGGCCAAAATTTGGGGGATTTTAAAGCATCCGAGCCCGCTCGACTACCCCCTCACGCATACCGATGGCTCAATTCAGGCCGATGACGTCCTGCATGTCGTAGCGCCCGGCCGGACGCTCGCTCACCCAGCGCGCCGCGCGCACCGCGCCCTTGGCGAAGGTCATGCGGCTGGAGGCCTTGTGGGTGATCTCGATGCGCTCGCCCTCGGTGGCGAACATCACGGTGTGCTCACCGACGATGTCGCCGGCGCGCACGGTGGCGAAGCCGATCTCCTTGTCGGTGCGCGGCCCGCACTGGCCGACGCGCTCGAACACACCGTATTCCTTCAGCGGACGCGCCATGGCATCGGCCATCACCTCGCCCATCTTCAGCGCGGTACCGGAGGGCGCGTCGACCTTGTGGCGGTGGTGGGATTCGATCACCTCGATGTCATAGCCCTCGTCGCCCAGCGCCCTGGCGGCGGTCTCGAGCAGCTTGAGGGTCAGGTTCACGCCGACGCTCATGTTGGGCGCGAAGACCATCGGCACGCGGTCGCGGTAGCCGTCCAGCTCGGCCAGCTCGTCGTCGGACAGGCCGGTGGTGCCGATCACGATGCGCTTGCCGTGCTCGGCGCAGATCGCCAGGTTGGAAAGCGTCACCTGCGGCGTGGTGAAGTCGATCAGCACGTCGACGTCGTCGACGATCTGCGCCAGGGAATCGACCGCGGCGACCCCCAGCTTGCCCTGACCGGACAGCTCGCCGAGATCGGCGCCGACCAGCGAGCTGCCCGGCTCGACGATGCCGCCGGCCAGGGTGGCTTCGGCATCCTGCTGCACGGCGTTGACCAGGGTGCGGCCCATGCGGCCGGCGACACCGACGATGGCGATACGGGTCATGCGGAGACTCCTGACATTGGCGGATCGAAAGATGGCCGGGAGTATATCAGAGCCCCGAGGGAGACCGCGCCGTCAGCCGCGACGCTCGCCACCCTCGGCCGCGCCAGCGTGGCCGTCATCGGCGCCTTCCTCGCCGCCGGCCAGCAGCAGGCCGATGGCCAGCACCACCAGGGCGCTGCCCGGCAGCCAGACCCAGTCGAGCCGCGACGGCGTCTCAACGAACAGCCACAGCATCGAGACGAAGGGCACCAGATAGCCGTAGGCGGTAATGCTGGCCGGGCCGAGCACCGCCGTGGCGCGCTGCATCAGCCAGAAGGTCAAGGCGCTGGAGCCGAGCCCCAGATAGACGATCAGCAGGGCGTCGCGCCCGCTCATGGTGGCGAGCCTGGCCACCGGCTCCACGACGATCCCCAGCGCTCCGACCAGCACGCCGCCCAGCGCCAGGCTCCAGAAGGTGCGCACCGCCGCCGAGGCGGGCAGGTGCCCGGCGACCAGGCCGCGACGCGACAGCACCGGATACAGCGCCGAGCACAGGCAGCCGAGGAAGAACACCGCCTCGCCGGCGCCGAAGCGCCACTGGCCGCCGCGCTGCCAGGCCTCGGCGCCGGCCAGCCCCAGGGCCCCGAGCGCGCCCAGCGCAAGGATCGCCGGCAGCCGCCAGGCCAGCCGTTCCACGCCGACCGCCAGCCCCATGCCATAGGCCAGCAGCGGCACGCTGACGTAGAGCGTGGACATGGACAGCGCCGTGGCGTGATGGGCGGCCCAGAACATCGCGCCAAAGAACCCCGCCAGGCACGCCCCCATGGCGACGAGCCACGGCCAGGCGCACCGCGCGGGCCGGCGCTCGGGGGAGCGGTGCACCAGTGCCCACAGCCCCAGGCAGGCGATGGCGAAGCGCAGCGCGGTCAGCGACAGTGGCGGCAGCTCGCCGAGCCGCCCCACGATGGGAAAGGAAAGCCCCACCAGCAGCGCCCAGGCCAGCATGCCGAGGTGGGCGCGGCGGACCGGGGCACGGGAGGCCATCAGTTCTCCCAGACGATCTCCAGCGGCTCCTTGCCGGCCATGCGTTCGAGATGGCTCGCCACCACGCCCTCGAGCCGGTCCAGCGCCTCTTCGTCCAGGGCCTCGATGGCCACGTGCAGCTTGCCCGGCTCGCTGGTCATCAGGCAGCTGCCCGCCTCGAAGGTCACGCGCCCCTTGCCCTCTTCCTGCTCGACTTCCAGCTTGTGGGCCCAGTGCTTGCACAGTCGGTTGATCAGCTTGTCGCCGGACTCGGTGGCGATATCGGCTCGTGAAATCGGCATCTCTGCCCTCCGCGTTCCAGAGTGGATAGGCCTCCAGCCTATGACGTGGGCACCCTCGCGCGCCAGTCCCTATCCGGCAACCTCATGTTCGCCACTGCGGTACCCGAGGGCCGCCCGCCGGGGCGGAACGCGACGTTCCGCCTGTCTCGACGCCGCCGAGAGATGCGGGCATACTGGCCATCGCCTGCGAATAGGAATGATACGTAACCACCAGCAGGCAGCACCGGCGCCCCTCGCGCATTCCGACACACGAAACGAGCCCGATACCGCCCATGTCCAGCCCCTTGCTGAAAGCCGTCGCCGGCACGGCCATCGCCCTCGGTTCCACGGCTGCCCTGGCCGAGGAAATCACCGTGACCGACGTCGCCGGTCGTGAGGTCACCGTCGACGCCCCCGTGGATCGCGTGATCCTTGGCGAGGGGCGTCAGATCTACCTGCTGGGCGCGCTGCAGCCGGAGAACCCGTTCGAGCACGTGGTGGGCTGGCGCGAGGACTTCTCCCAGGCCGATCCGGACAACTACGCCAGCTACGCGGCGAAGTTCCCCGAACTGGAAGACATCCCGACCTTCGGCGGCTTCAAGGACGGCACCTTCGACGTCGAACAGGCCGCCGCGCTGCAGCCCGACGTGGTGCTGATGAACCTCGAGGCCAGGACCGCCACCGAGGATGCCGCCTACGACGACAAGCTCGCCCGGCTGGGCATCCCGATCGTCTACGTGGACTTCCGCGAAGATCCGCTCGCACACACCACGCCCTCGATGCGACTGATGGGCGAGCTGCTGGGCGAGGAAGACGCCGCCGAGGCCTTCATCGACTTCTCCGAGGCACAGATGGCGCGGGTCACCGAGACCATTGCCGCCGCCGAGCCGGAACGCCCGCGGGTGCTGATCGACCGCGCCGGCGGCTACTCCGAGGAGTGCTGCATGAGCTTCGGCCCGGGCAACTTCGGCGAGTACGTCGAGCTCGCCGGCGGCAGCAACATCGCCGACGGCATCATCCCCAACACCTTCGGCACCCTGAACCCGGAACAGATCATCGCCGCCGACCCGCAGCAGGTGGTGGTGACCGGGGGCAACTGGGACGCCTACGTGCCCGGCGGCGCCTGGGTGGGCGTGGGCCCCGGCGCCGACATGGAGGCCGCCCGGGCCAAGCTCCAGGGGCTGACCGAGCGCACCGCCATGACCGGCATCGAGGCCGTGGAGAACGATGACTTCCACGCCATCTGGCACCAGTTCTACAACAGCCCCTACTACTTCGTCGCCGTGCAGCGGCTGGCCAAGTGGTTCCACCCCGAGCTGTTCGCCGATCTCGACCCCGAGGCGACGCTGCAGGAACTGCATGAACGCTTCCTGCCGGTGGACTACGCCCCGGGCTACTGGGTCTCGCTGAAGGATGACTGACATGTCGGCCAGCGCACCGTCCGCCGCCCCCTCCGCCGAGGAGGGGCGAGACTTCTATCGCGCCCTGGTGGTCCGCCGCCAGCTGATTCTCGCTGCCCTGACCCTGGCGCTGTTCCTGAGCCTGTGCGTCGACCTGGCCCTGGGACCGGCCCGCTTCGGCCTCGGCGAGGTGATTACCGCGCTGTTCTCCCCGGATGACGTCGGCCAGCAGGCCCGCGTCATCCTGTGGGAGATCCGCATGCCGGTGGCGCTGATGGCGCTGGTGGTCGGCGCCAGCCTGTCCGTGGCCGGCGCCCAGATGCAGACCATCCTCAGCAACCCGCTGGCTAGCCCCTTCACGCTCGGTATCTCTGCCGGCGCCAGCTTCGGCGCCGCCCTGGCTCTGGCCTTCGGCGTGGTGATCGTGCCCGCGGCGGTCGACTACATGGTGCCGATCAACGCCTTCGTCATGGCCATGCTGACCGCCTTCGCGATCCATGCCCTGAGCATGCGGCGCGGCGTGACCATCGAGACCATCGTGCTGTTGGGCATCGCCATGGTCTTCATCTTCAACGCCCTGATGGCGCTGATCCAGTTCTTCGCCAGCCAGCAGGCCGTCTCCGCGGTGGTGTTCTGGACCATGGGCAGCCTGACCAAGGCCACCTGGCCCAAGCTGTGGATCGCACTCGGCGTACTGGCCGTGGTGATGCCGCTGCTGGCGCGCCACGGCTGGGCGCTGACCGCCATGCGCCTGGGCGACGCCAAGGCCGAGAGCCTGGGCGTGAAGCCCCGCGCACTGCGCCTCGAGGTGCTGGTGCTGGTCTCGCTGCTGGCCGCCATCGCCGTGGCCTTCGTCGGCACCATCGGCTTCATCGGCCTGGTCGGGCCGCACATCGCCCGCCTGCTGCTGGGCGAGGATCAGCGCTTCTTCCTGCCCGGCGCGGCGCTGTGCGGCGCGCTGATCCTGTCCATCGGCTCGGTGCTGTCGAAGGTGCTGATCCCCGGGACCGTCATCCCGATCGGCATCATCACCTCGCTGGTCGGCATCCCCTTCTTCCTGTTCCTCGTTCTCAGCAACAAGAAGGCCTCATGGTAACGCTCACCCTCGACGGGCTGTCGGCCCGCTACGGCCGCCGCCGCATTCTCTCCGAGATCACCACCCCACCCCTCGAGGGCGGCCAGGTGGTGGCCGTGCTCGGCCCCAACGCCGCGGGCAAGTCGACCCTCTTCCGGCGCATCTTCGGGCTGCTCGACGGCGGCGGCACGGTGCGCATCGAGGGGGCCACCCGCGAGCGCCCGGTGGCCTACATGCCGCAGGACACCGGCGTCAATGCGGTGCTGACGGTCTACGAGTCGGTGCTGCTGGCGCGCATGCAGGGCCGGCGCCTGAACGTGAAGCCCGAGGACCTGGCCGAGGTGGATCGCGCCCTGGACGCGCTGGGCATCGCCGCGCTCGGCGAGCGTGACATCGGCGACCTGAGCGGCGGCCAGCGGCAGATGGTGGGCGCGGCCCAGGCGCTGGTACAGAACCCGGAGGTGCTGCTGCTCGACGAGCCGACCTCGGCGCTGGACCTGCATCGCCAGATCCAGCTGCTGTCGATCCTGCGCCGGCTGGCGAAGGAGCGCGGCATGCTGGTGATCGCCGCCCTGCACGATCTGGGCCACGCGCTGCGCTTCACCGACCAGGCGATGGTGCTCAAGCACGGCGAGCTGATCACCTGCGGCCCCACCGAGGAGGTGGTGACCCCCGAGCTGCTGCATCGCGTCTATCAGGTGACCGCGCGCATCGAACGCTGCTCGAGGGGCCAGCCTCAGCTCATTGTCGAAGAGGCCGTGTGAGGCGACGCCCTTCCAGCGCCGCCAGGGCCGCCCCGCCCAGCACCAGGGGCAGGGCCACCAGGAAGCCGCTTGACGGCGCCAGGCCGAAGATCGCCAGGTCGGCCAGCACCGGCCAGACCAGCGCCACGTACTCGAAGGGCGCCAGGCGCGAGACCTCGGCATAGCGCAGCGCCAGGGTCATGCAGATATGCGCGGCCCCGCCGAACAGCCCCGCCAGCACCAGCAGCGCCAGCGTCTGTCCCGACACCGCCACCCAGCCCAGCGGCAGGGTGGCGAGCCCCGCCAGCGCCGTGACCAGCACGAAATAGAAGGCGATGGACGCCGCCGTCTCGGTGCGCGATATGCGCCGCACCGTCACCAGCGCCCCCGCCGTCAGCAGCGCGGCCAGCACGCCCAGGCCGTAGCCCATCACCTGCCCGCGGGACTCACCCAGGTCGGGCACCACCAGCGCCGCCACCCCCGCCAGCACCAGCGCGAAGGCCGCCGCCCGGTGGAGGGTGAAACGTTCACCCAGCAGCAGCACGCCCCCCACCGCCATGGCCACCGGCGACAGCTGGGCCAGCAGCGTCGCCTCGGCCACCGGCAGCCGCGCCACCGCGGCGAAGGAGGCGAACATCGCCGCCGCCCCCAGCCCCGAGCGCACCAGATGCCCCAGCGGCTTGCGCGTCACCAGCGCCCGCGGGAACTCACGCCGCCAGGTCATGAAGATCACGATCGGCAGCAGCGCGAAGGCAGAGCGGAAGAACACGGTCTGGCCCAGCGGCACCGCATCGCTCACCGCCTTGACGCACACCATCATGCCCGTGAAAAGAATGCCCGACATCAGTCGAAGCACGATGCCGGCCAGCGGCCGATCCGTGGCGTTATCCATGAGCGCCCCTGTGAGTGATTGGATCGGTCGGGCCCGGCGATCACCGCGCCCGGAATAGCCCCACATGGTACACCGTCGACGGGAATGATTCCCATCTGAAAGCTGGCATTTTTCACCTCTCCTCCGGAAAGCGGCATGACAGCCATCGCCTGTGCGCGATACGTTGTCCGCTCTCATGACGATCGGAAAGGCAGCGCACATGGACGAGCGACTCGAATGCCTCAAGCGCCTGCGAACGAGCAGCCCCTTCCACAAGCCCGGCCTCATGATGGCTATCATTTGCGAGATTCAGGCAGGGCACATCACATCACCCCGAGTCGATCTCGACGATCGCCTGCTGGCGCGCTACCACGATATCTACGAAACCCTGAAGGGTGAGAGAAGCAACGCGAGTCCCTGGCTGCCGCTGTGGCACCTCAGCAGCGACAAGGGGCCATCGGGGCCGCTATGGACACCCGATTATTCCCCCGAGATCGCACCGCTGGCGAGACAACTGGGGCAACCGAAATCGCTGAACCAGCTGTTCGAACGCTTTTCCTCCGCACGCCTGGACGCCGAACTGTTCGAATCACTACAAGCCCCCGGCACGGCAGAAACGGCCTGCCAGTTGATCGCCCACCACCATCTCGCGCTGGAACCGGATGCCCTTGGCCGACTACAGAAATATCTTCGCGTCGCCCTCGCCAGCGGCGCATACGAGCGACAGCCGGATCGAATGCTCGGCAGCGTCGAGGAAGCAAGCCAGCAGCAATATGCCCGTTCCGCGGCTTTTCGCGCCCTGGTGCTGGAGGCCTATGACTATCGATGCGCGGCCACCCGAGTGCGTTACATCACGCCGGACTACCGCTATCTGGTGGAGGCCGCCCACCTAATTCCCTTTTCCGTCAGCCAGGACGACCGCCCCGTGAACGGCCTGGCCCTGACACCCAACCTGCACTGGGCCATGGACAATCATCTGATCGCGCCGGGGCCGGACAAGCGCTGGCACGTCAGTCCCGTCATCGACGCCCTGGTGCCGGACAATCGCTGGCTGTGCGAACTGGATAACGCACCTCTTTCCATGCCACGGGACGAACAGCGCCATCCCTCTCCCGAGGCGCTCGCCTGGCGACTGGCACAGCTGCAGCGCTGAGCCAGACACGACGAGGCCCCGCCTCCCTGAGGAGCGCGGGGCCTCGAGCGTGCCACCGAGGTTGTCGCCTTACGGCTTCATGTCCTCGAAGAACTTCTTCACGCCGTCGAAGAAGCTGGTCTTCTTCGGCGAGTGATGGCTGTTGCTGCCTTCCAGGCTGTCCTGGAACTGGCGCAGCAGGTCCTTCTGCTCCTCGCTGAGCTTGACCGGGGTCTCGACGACCACCTTGCACAGCAGGTCGCCGGCGGGGCCGCCACGGACCGGCTTGACGCCCTTGCCCTTGAGCCGGAACAGCTTGCCGGTCTGGGTCTCGGGCGGAATCTTCAGCTTGACCCGGCCGTCCAGGGTCGGCACCTCGAGTTCGCCGCCCAGGGAGGCGTCGACGAAGTTGATCGGCACCTCGCACTGCAGGTGGCGGCCGTCGCGCTCGAAGATCGGGTGCGGCTTGATGGCCACCTGCACGTAGAGGTCGCCGGCCGGCCCGCCGTTGAGCCCGGCCTCGCCTTCGCCGTTCAAGCGGATGCGATCGCCGGTGTCGACGCCCGCCGGGATCTTCACCGACAGGGTGCGGGTCTCGCGCACGCGACCCTCGCCGTGACAGCCGTGGCACGGCACCTTGATGTGCTGGCCGCTGCCGTGACAGGTCGGGCAGGTCTGCTGCACGGCGAAGAAGCCCTGCTGCATGCGCACCTGACCCATGCCGTTACAGGTCGGGCAGGTCTCCTTGGTGGAGCCCGGCTCGGCGCCGTCGCCGTCGCAGCGCTCGCACTCGACGTGACGCGGCACGCGGATGTCGACGCTGGTGCCGGCCACCGCATCCTCGAGGTCGAGCTCGAGGTTGTAGCGCAGGTCGCTGCCACGCTGCGGGGCGTTGGGATGACGCCGGGCGCCGCCCCCGCCGAAGATGTCGCCGAAGACATCGCCGAAGATGTCGCTGAAGCCGCCGGCTCCCGCGCCGCCGAAGCCGCCGCCACCGCCGGCCTGGCCGTCGACGCCGGCATGGCCGAACTGGTCGTAGGCCGCGCGCTTCTCGCTGTCGGTCAGGACCTCATAGGCTTCCGAGACCTCGCGGAATTTCTCCGCCGAGGTCTCGTCGTCCGGATTGCGATCCGGATGGTATTTCTGGGCCAGGCGTCGATAGGCCTTCTTGATCTCTTTCTGATCGGCCCCACGCTCGACGCCCAGTACCTCGTAGTAATCACGCTTGGACATGAGTCTGTCCGCCTCCGTCGCGACGCTGCTGCGGAAACACCAACGCGGGAGTCTGGCCCCCGCGCTGGCGTCACCCGATGTCAGGCGTCGTGGTTACTGCTTCTTCTGGTCGTCGTTGACTTCCTCGTACTCGGCGTCGACCACGTCGTCTTCCTGCTTGGCACCGGCCTCGCCGGCGGCGTCGGCGCCCTGGGCGGCCTCGCCCTGCTCGGCGTACATCTTCTGCGCCAGGTTGCCGGAGGCCTCGGTCAGCTTGTCGAGCTTGGCCTGAATGTCTTCCTGGTCGTCGCCCTTGACCGCTTCCTCGAGCTCGGAGGCGGCGCTCTCGATGGCCTGCTTCTCCTCGTCGGTGGCCTTGTCGCCGGCTTCCTCGAGGGTCTTGCGAGCGGCGTGGATCATGCCGTCGGCCTGGTTGCGCAGCTGCACCAGTTCCTCGAACTTCTTGTCCTCGTCGGCGTGGGCCTCGGCGTCCTGGACCATCTGGTCGATCTCTTCGTCGGACAGGCCGCTGGAGGCCTTGATGACGATCGACTGCTCCTTGCCGGTGGCCTTGTCCTTGGCGGACACGTTGAGGATGCCGTTGGCGTCCAGGTCGAAGGCGACCTCGATCTGCGGCACGCCGCGCGGCGCCGGCGGAATGTCGGCCAGGTCGAAGCGGCCGAGCGACTTGTTGCCGCTGGACTGCTTGCGCTCACCCTGCAGCACGTGGATGGTCACGGCCGTCTGGTTGTCATCCGCGGTCGAGAAGGTCTGGGTCTTCTTGGTCGGGATGGTGGTGTTCTTCTCGATCAGCGGGGTCATCACGCCGCCGAGGGTCTCGATGCCAAGCGTCAGCGGGGTGACGTCGAGCAGCAGCACGTCCTTGACGTCGCCGCCCAGCACGCCGCCCTGGATCGCGGCGCCCACGGCCACGGCCTCGTCCGGGTTGACGTCCTTGCGGGCGTCCTTGCCGAAGAACTCGGCGACCTTGGACTGGACCATCGGCATGCGGGTCTGGCCGCCGACCAGGATGACGTCGTCGATCTCGGAGGCGGACAGACCGGCGTCGGCCAGTGCGGTCTTGCAGGGCGACAGCGAACGGGTCACCAGGTCTTCCACCAGCGACTCCAGCTTGGCCCGGGTCACCTTCACGTTGAGGTGCTTGGGACCGGTGTTGTCGGCGGTGATGTACGGCAGGTTGACCTCGGTCTGCTGCGCGCTGGACAGCTCGATCTTGGCCTTCTCGGCGGCTTCCTTGAGGCGCTGCATGGCGAGGTTGTCGCCGGACAGGTCGATGCCGCTGTCGGACTTGAACTGGTCGACCAGATAGTTGATCAGCGCCAGGTCGAAGTCCTCACCGCCCAGGAAGGTGTCGCCGTTGGTGGCCAGCACCTCGAACTGGGTCTCGCCGTCGACGTCGGCCACTTCGATGATGGAGATATCGAAGGTGCCGCCACCCAGGTCGTAGACCGCGATAGTCTTGTCGCCGCGGGCCTTGTCCATGCCGTAGGCCAGCGCGGCCGCGGTCGGCTCGTTGATGATGCGCTTGACCTCGAGACCGGCGATGCGGCCGGCGTCCTTGGTGGCCTGGCGCTGGCTGTCGTTGAAGTAGGCCGGCACGGTGATGACCGCTTCGGTCACGGACTCGCCGAGGTAGTCTTCGGCGGTCTTCTTCATCTTCTTCAGCACTTCGGCGCTGACCTGCGGCGGCGCCAGCTTGCTGCCCTTGACCTCGACCCAGGCGTCACCGTTGTCGGCCTCGGCGATGGTGTAGGGCACCATCTTGATGTCCTTCTGGACCACGTCGTCGGCGAAGCGGCGACCGATCAGACGCTTGATGGCGAACAGGGTGTTCTGCGGGTTGGTCACTGCCTGGCGCTTGGCCGCCTGACCCACCAGCGTCTCGCCGTCGTCGGTATAGGCGATGATGGACGGGGTCGTGCGTGCGCCTTCGGCGTTCTCGATCACCTTGGGGCTGTCGCCGTCGAGCACGGCCACGCAAGAGTTGGTGGTCCCCAGGTCAATACCGATGATGCGTCCCATAGGAAATCCTCGAAATTTTGCTGTTACGTGATTCGTTCGTTCGCGGCGTTTACCGCGGGATGCTGTCTATCTGGGGGCCCTCGACGCCATTTCAAGGGCCTCGCGCCGATTTCGCCTCGGCTTATTCGGCGGCCTGGCTGACCACCACCATCGCCGGGCGCACCAGGCGACCGTTGAGCAGGTAGCCCTTCTGCATCACGTCCATCACGGTGTTGGGCTCGAGCTCGGGGTTCGGCACCATGGCCATGGCCTCGTGGTACTGCGGGTCGAAGGGCTCGCCGGACGGCTCGACCTGCTCGACGCCGAACTTGTTGAGCACGTCGATCTGCATCTTCAGGGTCATGGAGACGCCCTCGCGGTGCGCCTCGGTGGCGTCCTCGCCCATGGCCTCGAGCGCCTTCTCCAGGCTGTCGACCACCGGCAGCAGCTCCTTGACGAACTTCTCCAGCGCGAACTTGCGCGCCTTCTCGGCCTCCTGCTCGGCGCGGCGGCGCACGTTCTGGGCCTCGGCGGCGGTGCGCATCGACTGGTCCTTGGCCTCGTCCAGGGCCTGCTCGAGCTCCTCGACCTTGGCCGCCAGCATCTCGGCCTCCGGGTTGTCGGAGGCCGCCTCGGCGCCCTCTTCGGCGGCCTCGGCGGCACCTTCCAGCTCGCCCTCGACGGGCTCCGGCTCGACCTGGGTGTCGGCCTCGTCCTGCTGGCGTGCCAGCTCGTCGTCCAGCGGGGTCTGCGGATCTTTGGCCATGCGTCTCTCCTGAAATGCCGGCCGGCGGCAGCGCCGCCAGCGAGACTGATATGTCGGTGAAAAAAGCCGTTGCCAGCTATATGGGGCTGGCCGCGTCGATCTCAAGGGACGCGAGTCGCGGGAATCGGGCCGTGCGTTGTTCCTCCGGCTGAACTACTGTATAAACGCACAAGCCAGTGGATGAATAACCAGTAGTTTCGCCAGTCGTTCCGAAACCGGCCCCGGGAGGCATCATGCTGACAGAGCTCGCCATTCGTGACTTCGCCATCGTCGACCATCTGGAGCTCGAGCTCGGCGGCGGCATGACCGCCATCACCGGCGAGACCGGGGCCGGCAAGTCGATCCTGCTCGGCGCCCTGGGGCTGTGCCTCGGCGAGCGCGCCGATGCCGGCAGCGTGCGCCACGGCGCCGAGCGTGCCGACCTCAGCGCGCGCTTCGACATCGCCGCTCTGCCCGCCGCCCGCGAATGGCTAGCCGGCCGCGAGCTGCCCGAGGACGACTGCCTGCTGCGCCGCGTGGTGACCCGGGGCGGGCGCTCCAAGGCCTGGATCAACGGCCAGCCCGCCACCGTCGCCGATCTCAAGGCGCTGGGCGGCCACCTCATCGAGATCCACGGCCAGCACGCCCACCAGGCGCTGCTCGGTGAAGAGACCCACCTGCGGCTGCTCGACGACTTCGCCGGCCACGACGACGCCGTGACCGCCCTCGCCGAGACCTTCCGCGAGTGGCGCGAGGCGAAGCGTCGTCTCAAGCGGCTGGCCGAGGACGGCGACGAGCTGCGCGCCCGCCGCCAGCTGCTGCGCTACCAGGTCGAGGAGCTCGACCAGCTGGCGCTGGCCGAAGACGAGCTTTCCGGCCTGGAGGCCGAACAGGAGGAGCTGGCCCACGCCGAGGAGCGCCTGCGCGAGGCCCAGTTCGCCGCCACCTGCTGCGACGGCGAGGAGGGCGGCGCCCTGCCGCTGCTGCAGCAGGCGGTGAATCATCTGTCCGCACTGCCCGGCAGCGACCGCGGCGCCCTGGCCGAGGCGCTGACGATGCTCGGCGACGCCTGCATCCAGGTCGAGGAAGCCGGGCGCGAACTCAACCATTTCGCCGCCGGCGTCGAACTCGACCCCGAACGCCTGGCCTGGGTCGAGGAGCGCCTCGGCGAGGTCCACCGCATCGCCCGCAAGCACCACATCTCGCCCGAGGAACTGGTCGCCCTGCACCAGCGGCTGGCCGCCGAGCTGGCCGAGCTGGAAGACGGCGGCGACGATCTGGAGGCGCTCGCCGCCGAGGTCGACACCCTGGAGACCCACTGGCGCCAACAGGCCGAGGACGTGAGCGCAAGCCGCCGCGACGCCGCCGCACGCTTCGGCACCGCCGTGCAGGACCAGCTGGCCTTCCTGGCCATGGGCAAGGCCCGCTTCGAGGTCGAGGTCAGCGAGCGCGATGCCCCGGCACCGGAGGGGCTCGACCGGGTGCGCTTTTTGATCAGCGCCAACCCCGGTCAGCCGGCCCGCCCGCTGGCCAAGGTGGCCTCCGGCGGCGAGCTGTCCCGCGTCAGCCTGGCCATCCAGGTGGTGGCGGCCCAGCATTCCACCATCCCCAGCCTGGTGTTCGACGAGGTCGACGTCGGCGTGTCCGGCGCCACCGCCGAGATCGTCGGCCAGCTGCTGCGCCGGCTGGGCGGCAATGGCCAGGTGATGACCGTGACCCACCTGCCCCAGGTGGCGGCCCAGGCCCACCAGCACCTGCACATCGCCAAGCAGGCCGAGGATGACACCACCCTGACCCGCATGGCGCTGCTCGACGAGGCCGGTCGCGTCGGCGAGCTGGCGCGCATGCTCGGCGGCATGACACTGACCGACCAGACCCTGGCCCACGCCCGGGAGATGCTCGACGCCAGCCAGCGCGCCCGCCACTAGAGCCACGGCGCTCGCCGTCACGTCATTCTTCCCATCAACGAAAACGGCCCCGATCCAGTGGATCGGGGCCGTTCGCTGTTCGGCGGTGCTCGTGCCGGGGCTTACTTCTTCAGGTTGAGTTCCTGACGGGTCGCCTTGGAGCCCTTCGGGCGTACGTAGAGCACCAGCGCATGATCGACGAGCTCGTAGCCGTGCTCCTCGGCGATCTCCTGCTGGCGGCGCTCGATGGTCTCGTCGAAGAATTCGACGATCTCCCCGCTGTCCAGGCACACCATGTGGTCGTGGTGCTCTTCCTGGGTCAGCTCGAAGACCGCGTGGCCGCCATCGAAGTTGTGGCGGGTCACCAGGCCGGCGGACTCGAACTGAGTCAGCACCCGATAGACGGTCGCGAGCCCCACGTCCTCACCCGCGTCCAGCAGCGTCTTGTAGACGTCTTCTGCGCTCAGGTGATGCTGATTGGTGGCATTCTCGAGGATATGCAGGATCTTGACGCGCGGCAGGGTCACTTTGAGACCGGCCTTGCGCAGTTCATGGTTCTGGTCGGCCATGGTTGCTCTTCGCAGTATCGGGTAGGGTCGGTTATGATCGACCGAAACCACGATAGTGAAGAACGGCCGCAAATGCAAAAGCTGAGCAGAATTGTCACCCTTTCCGTCGCCCTGACGCTGATCAGCGGCTGCAGCTACTTCGGCGTCTACAAGCGCGACCTGGCCCAGGGCAACCTGGTGACCCCGGCGATGACCGAACAGCTGCACGCCGGCATGACACGCCAGCAGGTCATCGATCTGATGGGCAGCCCGCTGCTCGAGGCACCCTTCGATGCCAACCAGTGGGACTACGTCTATCGCCTGGACAAGGCCTACGGCGACGTCGAGCAGCGCCGTCTGACGCTGACCTTCCAGGGCAACCGCCTGGCCTCCGTCGAGCACGAAGGCGACTTCTCCCGGCCGCCGGCGCTGATCTCCAAGCAGGGCATCGGCCCCGCTGGCGAGACCGACGGCTCGCGCGGCAACCTCTTCAACGTGGTGCCGAACGAGGAATAGACGAGGAAGACCTCAGGAAGAACGCGATGCGCGGGCGGCCCTGGCCGCCCGCGCCGCCTTGGGGTCGAGCTCGAGCGGGCGGTAGACTTCCACTCGGTCGTCATCCTCGAGCGCACGGGTCTCGGGATCGCGCAGCGCCTTACCGAAGATGCCGAGATCGGCCTCGCGGAAGGTCTCGGCCGGCACCTCGGGAAAGAGCGTCTCGAGCCCGGCCCGGGCCACCGCCTCGCGGGCCGTGGTGCCCTCGGGCACCGTCAGCTCGACGATGCGCTGGCGTTGCGGCAGGGCGAAGGCCACCTCGACACGCGGCATCTCAGTACCTCCCTCGGCCGTAGAGCTCGTCGGCACGACGGGTGAAGGAGTCCACCAGCTGGCCCGCCACCTGCTGGAAGAGCTTGCCGAAGGCCATACCCAGCAGGCGGTTGGCGAACTCGAACTCCATCTCCAGGCTGACCTTGCAGGCGCCATCGCCCATGGGCAGGAACTGCCAGCGGCCGCGCAGCCGCTTGAAGGGCCCATCGACCAGCGACAGCTCGATGCGATCGGGCTCGTGCAGGTCGTTGCGGGTAGTGAAGCTCTGCTCGATGCCGGCACGCCCCAGGGTCATCTCGCCGACCAGATGGACCTCATCCCGTTCGATCAGCCGCGCCCGGCGACAACCCGGCAGGAACTCCGGGTAGCGCTCGAAATCGTTGACCAGATCGAACATCTCCTGGGGGGTGTGCCGCACCAGGGCGGACCGATTGACCGTTGGCATTGACCTCTCCGCTGACTTCAAGGGGCCCAGGGCGTATCATGAGCGGTTATTTCGGCCTTGAATGGTATCACGCTTCCCCCCATATCGGAGGGGGCAGGCCGCCACCGGCAAGCACAGACACGAGGTTCCATGGCCAGCAAGAAAGGTAAAGGCAAGGGTCCCGGCAGCAACGCCATCGCGCTGAACAAGAAGGCGCGTTTCGAGTACCACATCAACGAGACCTTCGAGGCCGGCCTGTCGCTGGCCGGCTGGGAGGTCAAGAGCCTGCGCGCCGGCAAGGCGCAGCTCACCGACACCTACATTCTGGTCAAGAACGGCGAAGCCTGGCTGCTGGGCAGCCACATCACGCCGCTCAACACCGCCAGCACGCATGAGGTGGCCGACCCGACCCGCACGCGCAAGCTGCTGCTGCACAAGAAGGAGATCGCCCGGATCTTCTCGCGCACCCAGGACAAGGGACACACCTGTGTGCCGCTCAAGCTGTACTGGAAGGGCAACAAGGTGAAGTGCGAGCTGGCGCTGGTCTCGGGCAAGAAGCTGCACGACAAGCGAGCCACGGAGAAGGACCGTGACTGGCAGCGTCAGAAGGGCCGTATCATGCGCGAACAAAACCGCGCCTGAGGTGTCATAAGTTCGGCCATCCTGATAAGATGGCGACGTTTTGGGGGCGACATGGCTTCGACGCCGATGACAACCCCTGAGGTGCATGCCGAGAGCGTGATGTATCTCGTAAATCCAACATCACGATTAAATAGTCGCAAACGACGACAACTACGCTCAGGGCGCGCTGGCAGCTTAAACGCCGCTAGCTTCTAGTCCTACCCGGCGGTGATGTGCCCATTCATCACCAAAGGGCACGAGCTCAGATTGATGGGATCGCGGTTGGCCTTGTCCTCGCGTCAACCGTTAAATCTTAGAGGAATCGCGTTTCTGGATCCTGCCCGTCGGAGCCAGCGACGTTAAATCAAATGACGGAACTAAGCATGTAGAGCCGATGGGCGAGTGTCGGCGGACGCGGGTTCGATTCCCGCCGCCTCCACCAACACCAGAAAAGAGCCACCCTATCCGGGTGGCTTTTTTCGTTTGGGCGCTCTATCGAGCACCGCCGACGCCGTGCCGGCCCTCTCTCGACAACCTGGGCCCGATGCCCGCCGCCCCACCAGACTCAGAGAAAGGCCACCCTCCACGGGTGGCCTTTTTCGTTTGCGCATCCCCAACCCGCCGACGCGGTGTCGGCCCTCTCTCGACAACCCGGGCTCGATCCCCACCGCCTCTACCAAGCTCAGAGAAAGCCCCCAGCGCGACTGGCCTTTTTCGTTTGGGCACACCCAGTGCTGACGGGATATCACGTATAGAACCTAGCTTGCCTGGGGCGTGACCCGCTGCGATATGATGAGTCCTCCACCGCCGGACGCGAGCCCCGCATGGCCGACCATCTTCCGCCCATCCCCGAATGCCCCGAACCCGACTGGGCCGCCGTCGAGCGCCGACCGACCCTCGAATGCGACGAGCCGCTGGTGCCGGTCAGCCTGGCGCCCGCGCCGCTTCGTGCCTATCCCGTCTACGCCCGGCTCGGCATTCCCGGCGCCGTCCACGAATGCTACGTGCGCGAGGGCGTCTATCGCCGGCTGCTGGCGGTGGCCCGCGCCCTGCCCGAGGGGCTCAGCCTGCTGGTGCTGGACGGCTGGCGGCCCTGGCGGGTGCAGCAGTACCTCTTCGACACGCTGCAGGAGACGATTCAGGCACGCCATCCGGAGCTCGATGCCGAGGCCCTGGCGGCGCGCACCCGGGAATTCGTCGCCCTGCCGAGCCAGTCGCCGGAGGCGCCGAGCCCGCACCTGACCGGCGGCGCCGTGGATGTCACCCTGTGCGATGCCGACGGCCTGCCGCTGGACATGGGCACGCTGTTCGACGAGGCCGTGCCGGCCTCGCACAGCGCCGCCCTGGAACGCCGGGACGCGCCCGACGATGCCCAACGCCGTGCCCGCGACCATCGCCGCCTGCTGTATCACGCCATGGCCGCCGAGGGTTTCACCAACCTGCCGAGTGAGTGGTGGCACTTCGACCTCGGCGACCCGCTGTGGGCCCACTACGGCGACCATCCCGCCGCCCGCTACGGCCCCACCCGACCGATGACGCTGGAGAGCCGCTGGCGGCGCGGCGTCTAGCGCGACCTCATTTTCTCATGGCCAGACACGGCGACGCCGGGCCACTCGCGTGGCCCGGCGTCGCTCGGTTCGGCGCTTCTGCTGGAGGAATCAGGCCGTGGCGTGCATCGCCAGGGCGGTATCCAGCATGCGGTTGGAGAAGCCCCACTCGTTGTCGTACCAGGCCATGACCTTCACCAGGCGACCGTTGGTCACGCGGGTGTGGTTGCTGTCGAAGGTGGAGGAGTTGGCGTCATGATTGAAGTCGATGGACACCAGCGGCTGGGCGTTGACCGCCAGCACCGGCGACGCCTGGGCCGCCTCGGCGACGATGGCGTTGATCTCTTCCCTGGTGGTGTCGCGACCCGCGGTGAAGGTCAGGTCCACCAGCGAGACGTTGATCACCGGCACGCGCACCGCCAGGCCGTCGAGCTTGCCATCCAGCTCCGGCAGCACCAGCCCCACCGCCGCGGCGGCACCGGTCTTGGTCGGAATCATGGAGTGCGTGGCGCTGCGGGCCCGGTAGGGGTCCGTGTGGTAGACGTCGGACAGGTTCTGGTCGTTGGTGTAGGCGTGCACCGTGGTCATCAGGCCGTTCTCGATGCCCACCGTCTCGTTCAGCACCTTGGCCACCGGGGCCAGGCAGTTGGTGGTGCAGGAGGCGTTGGACACCACCTTGTGCTCGGCGGTCAGCACGTCCTCGTTGACGCCGAAGACCACGGTGGCATCGGCGTCCGGGCTCGGCGCGGACACCAGCACGCGGCCGGCGCCGGCCTCGAGGTGCTTGCCGGCATCGGCACGCTTGGTGAACAGGCCGGTGCACTCCATCACCAGGTCCACGCCCAGGCGCTCCCAGGGCAGCTGGGCCGGGTCGCGCTCGGAGCGGATCTCGATGCGATCGCCGTCGACCGTCAGGCTGCTCTCGTCGTGGGAGACCTCGAACGGGAAGTGGCCGTGCACGGTGTCGTGGCGCAGCAGGTGGGCGTTGAGGGCCGGATCGCCCAGGTCGTTGATGGCGACGACCTGCACCCGGTCGCGATAGCCACCCTCGTACAGGGCACGAAACACGTTGCGACCGATACGACCGAAACCGTTGATGGCGATCTTGAGCGTCATGGCGTGATCCTCTCGAAACCAGTTGCCGACTTGTCAGGTGGGAGCGTGTCGAACCAGGGCAGGCGGCGGGCAGAGGCGCCTGCCGTCTCGTGGGCGGCTCGAAGGCTCGTCATGCCTCCAATGTGGATCAGGATGACGCCCGAGACAAGTTGTTTTTAGTAATTTTACAACACAGATCCCCTCGCCACCCCTACGCCCCCCGGTTAGAATCGCGAAACCAAAGGGTTTCAATGAAGAAAGCCGCAACACGGCGCCTCGGGCTCGACTTTCGTCGCGGACGCTTTGTTTCGTAATATCACCACTACTACGCTATCTTGACCCTTTCACTTCTCGCCTCGCCGCAACGGCCGCGCCCACAGGAGAACCGGCATGTCTGATCGCCCCACCCCCCTCCGCCGCACCAAGATCGTCGCCACCCTCGGCCCCGCCAGCGACCGGGAGGGCGTGCTGGAGCAGATGATCGCCGCCGGCGTCGACGTGGTGCGCCTCAACTTCTCCCACGGCGCCGCCGACGACCATCGCCGCCGTTTGAGTGCGGTGCGCGAGATCGCCGCCCGCCAGGGCCGAAGCGTCGCCGCCCTCGGCGACCTGCAGGGGCCCAAGATCCGCATCGCCCGCTTCACCGAGGGCAAGGTCGTGCTGGAGGAAGGCGCACCCTTCGTCATCGACGTGGCCCTCGAAGGCCAGGCCGGTGACGCCAGCCGCGTCGGCTGCGACTATCGCGAGCTGGCCGACGACGTCACCGCCGGCGACCGCCTGCTGCTCGACGACGGCCGGGTGGTGCTCGACGTCGAACGCGTCGACGGCAGCGCCATCCACACCACCGTGGCGGTGGGCGGCGAGCTGTCCAACAACAAGGGCATCAACAAGCAGGGCGGCGGCCTCTCCGCCCCGGCGCTGACCGACAAGGACCGCGCCGATCTGGAGACCGCCATGGCCATCGGCGTCGACTACCTGGCCGTGTCCTTCCCGCGCAGCGCCGCGGACATGCAGGAGGCGCGGGACCTGCTGGGCGAGGCCGGCCGCGACATCGGCCTGGTGGCCAAGCTCGAGCGCGCCGAGGCGGTGGCCGACGACACCACCCTCGACGGCATCATCGAGGCCAGCGAGGCGGTGATGGTGGCTCGCGGCGATCTCGGCGTGGAGATCGGCGACGAGACGCTGATCGGTACCCAGAAGCGCATCATCAAGCACGCCCGCAGCCTCAACCGCGCGGTGATCACCGCCACCCAGATGATGGAGTCGATGATCGACTCGCCCTTGCCGACCCGCGCCGAGGTGTTCGACGTGGCCAACGCCGTGCTCGACGCCACCGACGCGGTGATGCTTTCCGCCGAGACCGCCGCCGGCGACTTCCCGGTGGAGACCGTGGAGGCCATGGCCCGGGTGTGCCTGGGCGCCGAGCGCGAGCGAATCGCCCAGTCCTCCGGCCACCGCATCCACGAGGGCTTCTCGCAGATCGACGAGACCATCGCCCTGTCGGCGATGTATGCCGCCAACCACCTGGAAGGCGTGGCCGCCATCGCCTGCATGACCTCGACCGGCTATACGCCGCTGATCGCCTCGCGCATCCGCTCCGGGCTGCCGATCGTCGGGCTGGCGCACAGCCCCGTCGCCCAGCGGCGCATGGCGCTGTATCGTGGGGTGATCTCGCTGCCCTTCGACACCAGCGAGATGTCGGCCGACGAGCTCAACGACCAGGCCCTGGCCCGGGTGGTGGCTCAGGGCATCGCCGCCCAGGGGGATCACGTGATCCTCACCCGCGGCGATCACATGAACGCCCACGGCGGCACCAATACCCTGAGGATTCTCGAGGTGGAAGCCCAGCATGAATGAGACACGCCCGCGGCGGGACATCCGCCGCACCCTGCCGGCCCGCAAGCGCATCGCGCTGATCGCCCACGACGGCAAGAAGCCGGAGATGCTGGCCTGGGCCAAGCGCTGGCGGGAGACCCTGGCCCGCCACGAACTGGTCGGCACCGGCACCACCGCGACTCGTCTCGCCCGGCAGCTGGGGCTCGAGATCGAGCCGCTGATGAGCGGGCCGCTGGGCGGGGATCAGCAGATCGGCGCGCGCATCGCCGAACAGGGCCTCGACCTGCTGGTGTTCTTCTGGGACCCCTTCGCGCCCCAGCCCCACGATCCCGACGTCAAGGCGCTGCTGCGCCTGGCCGCGCTGTGGAACGTGCCGGTGGCCTGCAACCCGGCCAGTGCGGACTTCCTGCTCAGCTCGCCCTCGCTCGACCGCGACGTCGAGATCGACATCCCCGATGCCGGCGGCTGGATCTCCACGCGCACCGACTAATCGCCGCCAAGAAGCGACACGAGAACGACCACAACGAGGACACCTTGCATGTTTCAGCTCACCCGCAGCGTCACCTGGCAGGCCCTGAAGCGTCTGCATGCCGACACGGCCCATGATCGCATCGCCGACTACTTCACCGCCGATCCGCAGCGCTTCGACAAGATGAGCCTGCGCGTCGGCGGCCTGTTCCTCGACTACTCCAAGCACCACATCTCGGCGGCGGTGCTGGAGAAGCTGCTCGAGCTGGTCGATCACTCGGCGCTGGTCCAGCGCCGCGCCCAGATGTTCTCCGGCGACATCATCAACGTCACCGAGGACCGCCCGGTGCTGCACACCGCGCTGCGCAACGTCGGCGAAGGGCCGCTGATGGTCGACGGCCAGGACGTGATGCCGGAGATCCAGCGCACCCGCGAGCAGATCCGGCGCTTCTCCGAGGCGGTACGCAGCGGCGAGTGGAAGGGCTACAGCGGCGAGCGCATCAAGGACGTGGTCAACATCGGCATCGGCGGCTCGGACCTGGGCCCCAACATGGCCTGCCGCGCGCTGCTCAAGTACCGCCACCCGGAGCTCAACTTCCACTTCGTCTCCAACGTCGACGGCGCCCACATCCAGAAGGTGCTCAGCGGTCTCGATCCGGCCACCACGCTGTTCATCGTCTCCACCAAGACCTTCTCCACCCAGGAGACGCTGCTCAACGCCAAGACCGCGCGGCGCTGGTTCCTTGAGCACGCCGGCGAGGACGCCGACGTGGGCGCGCACTTCGTCGCCGCCTCCACCAACCGCAAGGCGGCGATGGCGTTCGGCATCCGCGAGGAGAACGTCTTCGAATTCTGGGCCTGGGTCGGCGGGCGCTACTCCATGTGGTCGTCGATCGGCCTGCCGATCGCCCTGGCCGTAGGCTTCGAGGGCTTCATGGAGATGCTCGAAGGCGCCTACGAGATGGACCAGCACTTCCTGAACGCGCCCCACGACGCCAACATGCCGGTGCTGATGGCGCTGATCGGGATCTGGTACATCAACTTCGCCGGCGCCGAGACCCACGCCATCGTGCCCTACGATCAGGCGCTGCATCAGCTGCCGTCCTTCCTGCAGCAGCTCGACATGGAGTCCAACGGCAAGTCGGTGGACATCTTCGGGCATCCGGTCGACTACAAGACCGGGCCGATCGTCTGGGGCCAGACCGGCTCCAACGGCCAGCACGCCTTCTTCCAGCTGCTGCACCAGGGCACCCGCTACGTGCCGATCGACTTCATCGCCTCGCTCAAGCCCGAGCCCGGCATGGAGGACCACCACTTCGCGCTGCTGACCAACATGCTGGCCCAGGCCAACGCCTTCATGGAGGGCAGCCAGAAGGGCAGCGACCTGGACCCCTACAGCTGCCCGGGCAACCGCCCCTCCAGCACCCTGCTGCTCGACGAGCTGACGCCGAAGAACCTCGGCGCGCTGATCGCCCTGTACGAGCACAAGGTCTTCGTCCAGGGGGTGATCTGGAACATCAACTCCTTCGACCAGTGGGGCGTGCAGCTGGGCAAGCGCATCGCCGGCGAGATCAGCGAGCGCATCGACGAGCACAGCCAGGACTTCGACGGCTCCACCCAGGGCCTGCTGACCCTGGTGCGCGAGCACTTCCCGAGCCAGAAGCGCCAGGCCGACGCCGGCGAGGCCCCCAAGGCCAAGCCGGAACCGAAACCCAAGCGCAACAAGGCCTCGAGCTGATGCCGCGATGAACCGAAGCAGGGCTTCGGGCGCTTATGATCCTCAGACATGGGGCGAACGCCGGTGACCTGAGGCGTTGCTTCGGGCGCCTATAACCTCAGACGCGGGGGGCGGGCGCCTATAAAGCGCCGCGCCCGACCCGCTGCCCCCACCAGGCGGCGCCCAGCCACAGCGGCACGCTGCCGACGCCATAGGCCAGCGCCAGCCCGGGGCGCGACGTCTCCAGCAGATAGAGCGTCTCCAGGCCGAACAGCGAGAAGGTGGTGAAACCGCCGCAGAAGCCGGCCACCAGGAAGGGCTGCCAGCGGGCAGCATGGCCGGTGAGGCGGCGGGCCGCCCGGGCGGCGAAGGCGGCGATCAGCCAGGAGCCGATCAGGTTGACCGCCAGCGTCCCCCACAGGAAGGCGCTGCCCAGCGCCTGCATCACGCCGAGCCCCACCAGATGGCGCGCCAGCGCCCCCAGACCACTGCCGAGCCCTACCGCCAGATAGCTCCGCCAGCCCGTCATGCGCCGCCTCCGGCCAGCCACCAGCCCAGCGCCGCAGCGGCCACGCCCGCGATCAGGGTGACCAGCACGTTGACCGCGGCCGGGCCGGGGCGCCCTTCCTGCCACAGGGTCAGGGTCTGCAGGCTGAAGGACGACACCGTGGTGAAGCCGCCCAGCCCGCCGACCGCCAGCAGCGACCAGGCGGGCGATGCCGTCATCGGCCAGCCCAGCGCCGGCGCCAGGGCGCCGATCGCCAGACAGCCCAGCACGTTCACCGCCAGGGTGCCCCAGGGGAAACCGCGCCCCAGCCAGCGTGCCGCCAGCTCGCCCACCGCCAGACGGGCCATGCCGCCCAGCGCGCCTCCCATCGCCACCAGGCCCAGCCCCAGGATACCGACGCTCATGGTGCGTCTCCGCGTGAATTCGCGACCATGCTAGCCGAGCCGAGAAGGCACCACAAAAAACGCCACCCCGGGGAGGGATGGCGCAACGTCATGCTTGCTTGCAGGAAACGTCGCCGTTCAGGCTTGAAGACCAAGGTGACACAATATTCGACATATGTACAACTCTCGTACACCATTGTAATACCGCCGAGACTCGACGCCTTTCCCCCAGACTGGGAAGATGCCGACTATTGCCATGCTTCACACCCACGCCACGACAAGGAGGCCCATCGCGTGACGCTCCCCAGACGAACCCTCTATCTGATCAGCGGCTGGCTGCTGGCCTGCCTGCTGCTGGTCTCGGGCCCGCTGCAGGCGCAGTCGCCCGAGGGCCAGCAGGCGGCCAACGCCACCCTGGCCAGCCTGCTGGAGAACCCCGAGACCCGTCAGCAGCTGATCGACCAGCTGCGCGCCCAGGCCCAGGCGCCGGCCGAGGCCGCCACCGAGGCGGCCCAGGACGTCGCCAGCGAGCCCTCGCTGCCCCGCCAGCTGGCCGACGCCACCAGCCACATCGTCGATGAGCTAGGCGGCCAGATCGGCGGCGCGGTCGATACCCTGGCCGGCCTGTTCGGCGGCAACCTGGTCGATGACGGCGGCTTCGACATGAGCGCCGTCACCAGCGCCGCCATCAACCTGGGCCTGGTAATCCTGGCGACCTTCGTGCTGTTCCTCGCCATCCGCCGCCTCGCCAGGCCATTCTTCACTCGGCTCAGCCAGTGGTCGCTGAACGGCCAGGGCCTGCAGCCGCTGCTGCGGCTGGTGATCTGCGTTGCGGTGGCGGCGCTGATCGACGCCCTGGTGGTGGCGCTGGCCTACGTCGGCGGCAACCTGGTGGCGACCTTCGCGGTGGGCGAGAGCGGCGAGCTGTCGACCCGCGCCTCGCTGTTCCTCAACGCCTTCCTGGTCATCGAACTGCTCAAGGCCGCGGTGCGCATGCTGTTCGCCTCGCACTACGAGGGGCTGCGCCTGCTGCCCATCGGCGCCGCCAACGCCAGCTACTGGAACCGCTGGATCGCCCGGCTGATCGGCCTGGCCGGCTACGGCCTGATGGTGGTCGTGCCGCTGGTCAACGCCTACCTGTCACCGGCGCTGGGCAGCGCCGTGGGCACCCTGATCATGCTTGGCGCCTACGTCTATGCCGTGGCCGTGGTGATGCGCAATCGCCAGGCGCTGCGCCAGGCCCTGAACCATAAGGCCGGGCAGACCACCATGACCGCCAGCCGGGTCTCGCTGCAGCTGTTCGCTCGTACCTGGCACCTGTTCGCCCTGGCCTACTTCACGGTGGTGCTGGTGCTGACGCTGACCCGGCCCGAGACCGCCCTGCCCTTCGTGCTGCTGGCCACCCTCAAGACGCTGGTCACGGTGCTGGCGGGCATGCTGGTGTCCTCCTTCCTGACACAGACCATCGGCCGGCGCATCCGCCTGGGCGATGACCTGCGCCGCAAGCTGCCGATGCTCGAGGCGCGACTCAACCACTACGTGCCCACCGCGCTGCGAGTGGTGCGCGCGGTGATCCTGATCGTGGTGGCAATGCTGGTGCTGAACGCCTGGGGCGCCTTCGACCTCGCCGCCTGGTACGCCTCCGAGGCGGGTCGCGGCCTGATCGGCAAGCTGCTCAGCGTGTTTGTGATCCTGGTGGTGGCTGCCGCCGCCTGGCTGGGACTGGCCAGCCTGATCGAGCACAAACTCAACCCCGAGACCGGCGGCGGCGTGCCTTCGGCCCGCGCCCAGACGCTGCTGGCGCTGTTCCGCAACGCCCTGGCCATCGCCCTGGTCACGCTGACGGCAATGATCGTGCTGTCCGAGATCGGCATCAACATCGGGCCGCTGATCGCCGGCGCCGGTGTGCTGGGCCTGGCCATCGGCTTCGGCGCCCAGAAGCTGGTGCAGGACATCATCACCGGCGTCTTCATCCAGGTGGAGAACGCCATGAACACCGGCGACGTGATCACGGTGGGCGGCGTCACCGGGGTGGCCGAGAAGCTGAGCATCCGCTCGGTGGGCATCCGCGATCTGAACGGCACCTACCACATCGTGCCCTTCTCCAGCGTCGACACCGTGTCCAACTACATGCGTGATTTCGCCTACCACGTCGGCGAGTACGGCATCGCCTACCGCGAGGACATCGACGAGGCGATCCAGGTGCTTCGCAATGCCTTCGAGGATCTCAAGGCCGACGAGGAGCACAACGTCAACCTGCTGGAGCCGCTGGAGGTCGCCGGAGTCATCGCACTGGCCGACAGCTCGGTGAACATCCGCGTGCGGATCAAGACCACGCCGGGCACCCAATGGGCCACCGGCCGCGCCTTCAACCGGCTGGTCAAGCTGCACTTCGACGCCGCGGGCATCGAGATCCCCTTCCCGCACACCACGCTGTACTTCGGCGAGGACAAGGACGGCGGCGCACCGCCGGCCCGGGTGCGCGTGCTCGAGAAAAAAGCATCGCGCCAGAGCAGCCAGAGCGACGTGGAGGAAGAGGTGCACTTCGGCCCCGCCGACACCCAGAACTCCCAGGAGGTCCACAACGACGAGGACGGCTGAGGCCGTCCGGGGCCTTGCCGAGCCCCGAACGCTCGGCACCCATCGGGCGCCAGCGAGACACTCAAGCCGCAATGAAGAAGGGGCTGCCGGTCGGCAGCCCCTTCTTTCGTTTCCGCTGGCTTCGCGGGTGTCGCCCGTCGACTCAGGAGGCCTGCCGGCTACCGTTGCGCGCCAGGGTATCCTCGGGCTCGGTGGGCTGAGGCAGCGAGGGCAGCGACTTGTCGAGCATCTCGACGCTCTGGCGGTAGTAGAGCTGACTCTTGTTGTGCTCGCCCAGGTTAGCGTAGAGCCTCGCCAGCTCGGCGCACACCACCCCGCTCGGACGCTGACGCTGGCTGGCCTCGAAGTACTCCTGGGCCTTGCCCCAGTAGGCGTTGCGCAACGACAGGCGACCCAGGGTCAGCAGCAGGTCCGGGTCATTGGGCCGCTCCTGCAGCCACTTCTCGGCCACCACCAGCTGGCGGGCGGCGTCCACCTCGAGCAGGCCGTAGCGCAGCACCAGGCGGCTGTCCCACTGCTCCTTGAGCGAGTGGCGCAGCAGGCGCTCGGCGATGCCCTGCTCGTTGCCGCGCACCAGCGCCTCGGCGTAGAGCACGATCAGCTCGACGTTGTTGCGCAGCGGCTCGGGCATGTCGGCCCACAGGTTGCGGACGCGCTCGATATCGCCCGGCTGACGCGCCTCGCGGCCGATCAGCTCGCGGTAGGCCTGCAGTTCGAGCTGATCGCGCTCCTCCGGCGAGATCAGCTGCTGGGCCCCCAGCCGCGGCATCAGGCGGCGCAGGCCGTCCCAGTCGCTGAGGCTGATGTAGGCCTGCTTGAGCTGCTTGAGCACCTGCGGGTGATTGGGCAGATGGCGGTCCAGGCGGGTGAGGATGGCCAGCGCCTCCTCGTACTGCTGGCGATCCAGCATCAGCTGGGCCTGCATCATGCCCACCGCGGTGTCGGCGCCCTCGGTGCTGAGGTGAGCGCGCTTGAGCAGGGTGTCGGCCTGCTCGTAGCGGCCCTGGTAGTGGGCCGCCAGCGCCGCGGAGAGGTAATTGACCAGCGGCGTGCTGGAATCGTCCGCGGCCTTGACCAGCGACTTCTCGGCGCGCTTCCAGCGGCCCTCGGCCAGCGCCACCAGGCCGCGCACGGTGCGCTTCATGGCGGTGCGGTTGCGTGAGCGGCTGTTCCACACCTTGAAACGCGACACCGGCCGCGACAGGCGCATCAGCAGGCGCAGCGCGAAGTGCAGCACGATGAAGGCGGCCAGCAGCAGCACCAGGCCGAACCAGAAGGAGGTCTGGTAGGAGGTGTCGCCGACCCGCACCAGCCAGTAGCCGGGCACCGACATCATCAGCTGGCCGAACAGGGCCCCCACCGCGAGCCCGACGACGATGAGCAGGATCAGCTTTCTCATGACGCGCCTCCCTGGCCGTTGCCGCTAGCCTCGAAGCGACGATCGACGAACTCGGCCAGCGCCTGCTGGGAGGCACTGATGTCCGGCAGCTCGGGGCGGATGGTGCGACCCTGGAGCGCCTCGAGCTGGTTCAGGACCGCCTGCACGCCCTCGTCGTCGGTATCGTAGTAGCCGTCGATCAGGGTCAACGCCTTGTCGAGGCTGGCGTCGTAGAGTTCCTGCTCTTCCTTGAGCAGTGCCAGCTGGGCCTGCTCGAGGATCAGCCGCACGCTCTGGCGCAGGTAGGACTCCTGCTCCGGCGTGATCAGCGCTTCCATCGCCTCGCCATGCTGGCGCACGGTGACCAGGTCCTTGAGCTCCTCGCCGAAGCGCGAGAGCTGCTGCTGCCAGCCGCCGCTCGGCGCCTCCTCGATGGTGGAGTTGGCGGCGATCTCCTCGATGTCCTGGGCCAGCGGCAGCCCGGCGATCCGCTCCTGCTGGGCGTTGAGCGCCAGGTAGAGGCCGGTGCGGTCGACCCGGGGCACGGCCTCCAGCGCGGCCAGCTCGGAGGCGATCTCGCGGCGCACCGGCAGCAGCGCCGGGTTGTCCGCCTCGCGCAGCCGGGCATCGGCGGTGCGCAGCAGCGCCATGGCACCCTCGACGTCACGCTCGAGCTGCAGGCGCTGGTTGGCCAGGCGCAGCAGATAGGCGGCCTCGGCGTGGAGCCAGTCGCGCTCGTCGGTCTGCTGTTCGCTGGCCAGCTCCTCGAGCACCCGGTCGAGGGCGTCGTCGACGCTGCCGCGGTAGTCGGAGAACTCGCTGCGCAGGTCGCTGATGGCGGCATCGCGCTCGCTCTGGCCGTTCTCCAGCCGCGAGGCCAGGTCATCCAGCGCGCCCTGGGTCGCGGGCTGCTCGGGCAGCGCGGCCAGGTCCTGGCGCTGGGCGTCGAGGCGCTGCCAGACCTGCCAGCCGAAGTAGGCGCCGCCGGCGCCGAGCAGGATCACCAGGCCCAGCGCCACGGCGCCGGCCTTGCTTCCACCGGACGCGTCGGGCTTGGCGGACGCCTGCTGAGAAGATGCCTTGTCGCCGTTCGACTCGCTGCCCTTGGCCGCGCCGCCGCCCTTGCCACGACGCCGGGACCGGCGTGAGGAAGTGCCGCTGCTCGGGTTCGCCTCGGCCTCGACCTGGGGCGACGAGTCGGCGCCATTCCCGGCGCCGGAGGGCGTCTGTTGTTCGTCCTGATCGTTTTGTTGCTTGCTCATCTGTCGCTAGCCCTTTTCGAGATCGTCATGATCGACATCGGCCCTCTCCGGGTCTGCCTCGGCCACGGCCTTCGCCAGCGTGGCGGGCGTGGCTCCCGCCGCCACCACGGGGCGACGAAACCCCAGCGTGCCGGCCAGTGTAGCCAACCGGGTACTGGACACGATTAGCGGTTGGTGCAAGGCGGCGCGCGAGCACCATCTTGCCAGATGTTCGAGGATTTCTCCGCTGGTCACCACCAGGGCGCGATAGTCGCCCGTGGCGAGCCGGCCGGCGAACGCCGCGTCGGGGTCGAGCAGGCGGCGGCGATAGAGCGCCAGCCGGGTCAGTCGCCCCCCCCTTTCGGCGAGCGTCTCGCCGAGCAGCGCCCGGCCGCCCTCGCCCGCCGCCAGCAGCACCTTCTGCTCGTCGAGTCGCGCGAGCGACCCCAGGCCGAGCAGCGCCTCGCTGGTATCGCCGCCGCCGGCCGGCGGCACATGCACGCGCACGCCCAGCTCGCGGTGCAGCACCTCGGCGGTGGCCGCGCCCACGGCATAGTAGTCGATGCCCACCGGCAGCTGCGGCCAGTAGCGGTCCAGCGCCTCGGCCAGGCATTCGGCGGCGAAGGGACTGACCACCACCACCCGCCGGAACTGATCGAAGTCCAGCCAGGCGGCCCGCTGCTCGGCGGTTTCCGGCAGAGCCTCTAGGGCCATGGCCTCGCCGTGCTCGACGGCGAAGCCCCGCGAGGCGATGGCCTCGGCCAGCGCCGCGGCCCGGGGGCCGGGGCGACAGATCAGCACCGGCGCGCTCGCCATCAGCCGGCGCCGTAGACCTCGGCGAGGATGTCGCCGGCGCCCATCTCGAGCAACTCCTCGGCGACGCGGATGCCGAGCGCCTCGGGCTCGTGGATCGAACCGCGGCCCTCGGCGCGCAGCACCTCGGTGCCCTCGGGGTTGCCGACCAGGGCGCGCAGCCACAGGGTCTGGCCGTCGTCCTCGAACACCGCATGGCCGCCGATCGGCACCTGGCAGCCGCCCTCGAGGCGGGTGTTCATGGCGCGCTCGGCGCGCACTCGGGTGGCGGTGGCCGGATCGTCCAGCGGCGCCAGCAGCGAGATCAGCTCGGCGTCGTGCATGCGGCACTCGATGCCCAGCGCGCCCTGGCCGCAGGCCGGCAGGCAGACCTCCGGTGGCAGCTCCATGGTGATGCGGTCGCCGAGCCCCAGGCGCTTGAGCCCAGAGGTGGCCAGCAGGATGGCGTCGAACTCGCCGTCGTCGAGCTTGCCGAGGCGGGTCTGGACGTTGCCGCGCAGGCTCAGCACCTCGAGGTCGGGGCGCGCCTCGCGCATCTGCAGGCCGCGGCGCAGGCTGGAAGTGCCGACGCGCGCGCCTTCGGGCAGTTCGTCCAGCGAGGCGTAGTGGTTGGAGACGAAGGCATCGGTGGGCTCGGCGCCCTCGAGGATCACCGACAGCCCCAGGCTCTCGGGGAAATGCATCGGCACGTCCTTCATGGAATGCACCGCGATGTCGGCGCGGCCGTCGAGCATCGCCTCCTCGAGTTCCTTGACGAACAGCCCCTTGCCGCCGACCTTGGCCAGCGGCGTGTCGAGGATCTTGTCGCCGCGGGTGGACATCGGCACCAGCTCCACCTTGAGCTCGGGGTGCGTCGCCATCAGGCGGTCACGGACGTATTCGGCCTGCCACAGGGCCAGCTGGCTCTTGCGGGTGGCGATACGCAACGTTGTCATGGCTTGCACAGGCTTCTCTCCGTCCCGGTTCATAGCGCCGGCGCCTCCCATCGCGCGGGCGCCCGGTGATCTCTGATATCACTTCATCATAAAGGACCCGGCAGGCCAGGAAAATCGCCGCCCCGCCAGGACCGCCTTCCGATCGTCGCCGCCAGGCATGCGCGGGGCGCCGGGGCGACGGCCGGGGAAGCGCCCGCCCCCCTCGCCTGACCCGCGGACTCTGGTACACTTTCCGCCATGTCAAGCCGGCACGGCCCGCCGCTCGCCGCCTCCCTCTTACCGTCATGCAGGATGCCAGCCCGATGAGCCAAACCCCGACGAACGATAGCACCAACCAGTCCTGGGGCGGCCGCTTCAGCGAGCCCACCGACGCCTTCGTCGCCCGCTTCACCGCCTCGGTCGGCTTCGACCAGCGTCTGGCCCACCACGACATCCAGGGCTCGCGCGCCCACGCCACCATGCTGGCACGGGTCGGGGTGCTCACCGAGGACGAGCGCGACGCCATCCTGGCAGGCCTCGACGAGGTCCAGGCGGAGATCGAGGCCGGCACCTTCGAGTGGTCGGTGGACCTCGAGGACGTGCACATGAACATCGAGGCGCGGCTCACCGACAAGATCGGCATCACCGGCAAGAAGCTGCACACCGGCCGTTCGCGCAACGATCAGGTGGCCACCGACATCCGCCTGTTCCTGCGCGACGAGATCGATACCGTGGCCGCCGAACTCGCCCGCCTGCGCCAGGGACTGATCGCGCTGGCCGACCGCGAGGCCGACACCATCATGCCCGGCTTCACCCACCTGCAGACCGCGCAGCCGGTGACCTTCGGCCACCATCTGCTGGCCTGGCAGGAGATGCTCGCCCGCGACCACGAACGCCTGCTCGACTGCCGCAAGCGGGTCAACGTGCTGCCGCTGGGCGCCGCCGCCCTGGCCGGCACCACCTACCCGATCGACCGCCACGTGACCGCCGAGCTGCTGGGCTTCGACCGCCCCGCCGAGAACAGCCTCGACGCCGTCAGCGACCGCGACTTCGCCATCGAGTTCACCGCCTTCGCCAGCACCCTGCTGATGCACCTGTCGCGCATGAGCGAGGAACTGGTGCTGTGGACCAGCGCCCAGTTCGACTTCATCGACCTGCCCGACCGCTTCTGCACCGGCTCCTCGATCATGCCGCAGAAGAAGAACCCGGACGTGCCCGAGCTGGTGCGCGGCAAGACCGGCCGCGTCTACGGCCACCTGATGGGCATGCTGACGCTGATGAAGTCCCAGCCACTGGCCTACAACAAGGATAACCAGGAGGACAAGGAGCCGCTGTTCGACGCCGTGACCACCGTGCAGGACTGCCTCAAGGCGTTCGCCGACATGGTGCCGGCCATCGAGGCCAAGGCCGACAGCATGCGCGAGGCCGCGCGCAAGGGCTTCTCCACCGCCACCGACCTGGCGGACTACCTGGTGTGCCGCGGCGTGGCCTTCCGCGACGCCCACGAGATCGTCGGCCAGTCCGTGGCCTACGGACTGCGAGAGGGCAAGGACCTCTCCGACATGAGCCTCGAGGAGCTGCGCCAGTTCTCCGACGTCATCGAGCAGGACGTGTTCGAGGTGCTGACCCTCGAGGGCTCGGTGGCCGCCCGCAATCACATCGGCGGCACCGCCCCGGACCAGGTACGCGCCGCCGCCCAGCGGGCCCGCGAGGCCCTGGCCGCGCTGACCGCTGCCGACACCCGGGGAGGCGAGGGCTGATGCGCCGCCTCGCTCCCCTCGCCCTGCTGACGCTCGCCCTGCTGACGCTCGCCCTGCTGGCCGGCTGCGGCCAGAAGGGCCCGCTCTACCTGCCCGGCGACGAGGCCGCCGCGGAGCGCTACGCGCCCCAGAATGACCCGCAGGACGACGCCCAAGGCAACGACGATGCCCAGGGCGACGACGCCAACGCCGACGACACACGCAGCGCCGAGGAAGACTGATGGACCATTTCGAATATCGCGACGGCGTGCTCCACGCGGAAGACGTGGCCCTGCCGCGCCTGGCCGAGGAATTCGGCACGCCCTGCTACGTCTATTCCAAGGCCACCCTGGCGCGTCACTTCCGCGCCTACACCGAGGCCCTGGGCAGCCACCCGCACCTGATCTGCTACGCGGTGAAGGCCAACTCCAACCTGGCGGTGCTCAACCTGCTGGCGCGGCTCGGTGCCGGCTTCGACATCGTCTCGGTGGGCGAGCTGGAGCGGGTGCTGGTGGCCGGCGGCGATCCGGCCAGGATCGTGTTCTCCGGCGTGGCCAAGGAGGAGAACGAGCTCGAGCGCGCGCTGTCGGTGGGCATCAAGTGCTTCAACGTCGAGTCGCGGGCCGAGCTTGAGCGCCTCGAGGCCGTGGCTCGGGGCATGGACAAGGTCGCCCCGGTCTCGCTGCGGGTCAATCCCGACGTCGACGCCGGCACCCACCCCTACATCTCCACCGGGCTCAAGGACAACAAGTTCGGCATCCCGGTGGACGAGGCCTACGAGGTCTACCGCCAGGCCGCCGCCATGGAACACGTCCGGGTGGCCGGGCTGGACTGCCACATCGGCTCCCAGCTCACCGACACCACGCCCTTCCTCGACGCCCTCGATCGCCTGCTGGTGCTGCTCGAGAAGCTGCGCGAGGACGGCATCGAGATCGAGCATCTGGACCTTGGAGGCGGCCTCGGCGTGACCTACCAGGACGAGCGCCCGCCGCAGCCGTTCGACTACGCCTCCGCGCTGCTCGAGCGGCTGTCGTGCTGGCCGGGCAGCGAGCGCCTGACCCTGCTGTTCGAGCCGGGCCGCTCGATCGCCGCCAATGCCGGCGTGCTGCTGACCCGCGTCGAGTTCCTCAAGCCCGGCGAGACCAAGAACTTCGCCATCGTCGACGCGGCCATGAACGACCTGATCCGGCCCTCGCTGTACCAGGCCTGGCAGGCGATCCTGGCGGTCGACACCACCGGCGAGCGCGCCAGCGACACCTACGACGTGGTCGGCCCGGTGTGCGAGACCGGCGACTTCCTCGGCAAGGACCGCGAGCTGGCCATCGCCCCGGGCGACCTGCTGGCGGTGCGCTCCGCCGGCGCCTACGGCTTCGTCATGGCCTCCAACTACAACAGCCGCCCGCGCCCGGCCGAGGTCATGGTCGACGGCGATCGCGCCCACCTGGTGCGCCGCCGCGAGCGCCTCGAGGACCTGTGGGCCGGCGAAGCGGTGCTGCCGGACGACAGCGCGGAGACGCCTTGATGCTGCTGCAGTTCACCAAGATGCACGGGCTGGGCAACGACTTCATGGTGGTCGACCTGATCAGCCAGCGGGCGCGGCTGCGCGACGAACAGATCCGCGCCCTGGCCGACCGCCGCTTCGGCATCGGCTTCGACCAGCTGCTGGTGGTCGAGCCGCCGCGCGACCCCGACATGGACTTCCGCTACCGGATCTACAACGCCGACGGCAGCGAGGTGGAGAACTGCGGCAACGGTGCCCGCTGCTTCGCCCGCTTCGTGCGTGACCAGCGCCTGACCCACAAGCACGAGATCCGCGTCGAGACCGCCGGCGGCCCCCTGACCCTGGTGGTCGAGGAGGACGAGCGGGTGCGCGTCGACATGGGCACCCCGCGCTTCACCCCCGAGGCGCTGCCCTTCGAGGCCGACGAGGATCGCCCGCGACACGCGCTCACCGTCGAGGGCGAGACCCTCGAGGTCGGCGTGGTATCAATGGGCAATCCTCACGCGGTGCTGCGGGTGGACGACGTCGACGGCGCCCCGGTGGAGCGCCTGGGCCCGCTCATCGAGCATCACCCGCGCTTCCCGAAACGGGTCAACGCCGGCTTCATGCAGGTCGTGTCGCCGCATGACATCAGGCTGAGGGTGTACGAGCGCGGCAGCGGCGAGACCCTGGCCTGCGGCACCGGCGCCTGCGCCGCGGTGGCCACCGGCATCCGCCTGGGCTGGCTCGAGAGCCCGGTCACCGTGCACCTGCCCGGCGGCGACCTGGAGATCGCCTGGTCCGGCGACGACGCCCACCTGACCATGACCGGACCCGCCACGCGGGTCTTCGAGGGACGCGTGCCCCTGGCATAAAGACCGACAACACCGCGCGCCCAACGCAGAGGAGAGATCGCCCATGAGCCAAGCCGCCCCCGAGCCGCGCAAGACCCTGGACCCCGACGTCGTCGCCCAGTGGCTGGCCCGCCATCCGGACTTCTTCGTCGGCCGCGAGGGCCTGCTGCAGCAGCTCCGGGTGCCGCATCCCGAGGCCCGGGGCGCCACCTCCCTGCTGGAACGCCTGGTGCACGACCTGCGCGGCCGCGCCGAGCAGGCCGAAAACCGGCTCGAGCAGCTGCTCGAGTCGGCCCGCCACAACGAGGCCCAGTACCGGCGCACCCGCGAGCTGGTGCTGGCGCTGCTCGAGGCCGAGGACGGCGACGCCCTCGGCCAGGCGCTGGCGACCCAGTTCAGCGAACGCTTCCAGACCCCGGCGCTGGCGCTGTGGTGCCCGGCCTCGCTCACCGACGACGAGCCGACCCCGCCCCAGGCCCCCCGCCAGGTGCTCGACGATCACGCGACCCGGCGCCTCAATGCGCTGCTCGACGGCCGCACCAGCCGCTGTGTACGGCTCACGCCCGGCGACTGGAAGCGCCTGCTGCCCCATGCGCCGGCGCCCGAACAGGCCGGCTCCTGCGCCCTGGCGCGGCTGACACTGGGCGAGCCCATGGGCTACCTGGTGCTGGCCAGCCCCGCCCCGGACCACTTCCGCGCCAGCATGGACACCCTGTTCACCGAGTACGTCGGTGACGTGGTCGCCCGCCTGCTGGTGCGGCTGGCACCCGCCCGCCATGGCTGACGACACCCTGCTGGCGCGTCAGGTCGAGGCCTGCCTCGCCGAGCTCGCCCGCACCGCGAGCCCGGCCACGGTGAGCGCCTACCGGCAGGACCTGGCGGCGCTGACCGACTTCCTCGACGCCCAGGGCGTGGACGACGGCGGCGCGCTGGACGTGGCCCTGATGCGGCGCTTCCTCGGCGGCGAGCGGGCCCGCGGCCTGGCACCGCGCAGCCTGGCCCGCCGCCGTGCCGCCGTGGCGCGCTTCGCCGAATGGCTGCGCCGCGACGGCCGGCTGGCCCACAACCCGACTGAACTGGTGCGCACGCCCAAGGCGCCCAAGGACCTGCCGCGCCCAGTGGACGTGGACGCCCTCGCGCGCTTCCTCGACACGCCCCACGACGGCTCGCCGCTGGCGGTGCGTGACCAGGCCATGCTCGAGCTGTTCTACTCCAGCGGGCTACGCCTGGCCGAACTGGCGGCGCTGGACCTGAGCGACCTTCAGCCCCAGCGGGTGCGGGTGCTGGGCAAGGGCGGCAAGCCGCGTCAGGTGCCGGTGGGCGGACGCGCCCGCCAGGCCCTGGACGCCTGGCTAAGCGTGCGCGGCGCCCTGGCGGGCGACGGCGAGAGCGCGCTGTTCGTCGGCGCCCGCGGCCGTCGCCTCGGCCATCGGGCGATCCAGCAGCGCCTGGCCCAGCTGGCGCGGCGACGCGGCCTGGACGAGCACCTGCATCCGCACCGCCTGCGCCATTCCTTCGCCAGCCACCTGCTCGAATCCAGCCAGGACCTGCGCGCGGTCCAGGAACTCCTGGGCCATGCCCACCTGTCTACCACTCAGGTCTACACCCGGCTGGACTGGCAGCATCTGGCCACCGGGTACGACGCCGCACATCCCCGGGCGCGACGCCGCCCCGACGACAGCGACACTTCCCCATGACCCGACGCCCTCTCCACCACCCCGGCCACCACCCCGGCCAGCGCCCGCTACAGGCCCTGACCTTCGATCTCGACGACACCCTGTGGGACAACCAGGGCGTGATGGCCCTCACCGAGGACGGCCACTACGCCTGGCTCGACGAGTCTCTCGCCGCCTGGCTCGCCGAACGCGGCGAGCACGCCCTGGGCCGCTTCGCCGAGCGGCAGCCGATCGAGGCCTACCAGCGCCGCCGGCGCGAGCTGGCTGAGCGCCATCCGCTGCGGCGTGGCGACTTCACCTGGATTCGCGAGCAGGCGCTGTGTGCACTGCTGGAGGAATTCGGCCTGCCGCGCTCGGCGGCCTGGATGTGGGCGCTGGCGGCCATGGAACACTTCCATCACCTGCGCCTGCGCGTCTCGCCCTATCCGGAGGTGGAGCCGATGCTCGAGGACCTGCGCAGCCGCTACCGGCTGGCCTCGATCACCAACGGCAACCTGGCCTTCCACCGGCTCGAGCTGTCGCGCCACTTCGAGGTCTCGATCGCCGCCGGCGAGATGCACGCCCCCAAGCCGGACCCGCGCTGCTTCCTGATGACGCTGGCCAAGCTCGGCACCACGCCCGAGCGGGCGATGCATATCGGCGATTCCTGGCAGGAGGACATCCTGCCGGCGGTGCGGCTGGGCATGCAGGCGGCCTGGATCGCCGGCGACACGCCCCACGGCGAGGCGATGCCCGCCGGCGTGCACCGGCTCTCGCATATCCGCGAGCTGCCGGCGCTGCTGGAGAGGCTGGGGCGAGCGTGATCCGCGTGGGAAATGGGAACCCCGAGGAAAAACGCGGCGAGCGACGGCCAGGGCTATGTCCGCTCCCGGCGGACATACGCATTTCCCACCTCCCTGTGGGTCAAGGCAACCGACGCCGCAGAAGCGGAGTTTACGAGCAGTCAATGAGCATTCTAAGGCGGCGGTTAACGCCGCCTGGCCGAGCGCAGTCCGTTTTTACCGGGGTTCGGCCAAGAGCCAGTCGTCGAGGCGCTGATGCACCTCCTCGATGCCGTCCTTCTTGAGCGACGAGAACAGCTGCACGGTCACCAGATCCTCCCACTCGCGCAGCCGCGAGCGCACCTGCTGCAGGGCGTTCTTGGCAGCGCCACGCTTCAGCTTGTCGGCCTTGGTCAGCAGGATATGCACCGGCATGTCGGCCTCGTCGGCCCAGCCGAGCAGGGTCTGGTCGAACTCGGTGAGCGGATGGCGCACGTCCATCAGCAGCACCAGCCCCCGCAGCGAGGCACGCCGGCGCAGGTAGTCGGAGAGGTGACGCTGCCACTCCAGCTTCACCTGCTCGGGGACCTTGGCATAGCCGTAGCCCGGCAGGTCGACCAGGCGATGCTCGTCGCCCTCGTCCAGCGAGAAGAAATTGATCAGCTGAGTACGGCCCGGGGTCTTGGAGGTGCGCGCCAGCGCCTTCTGGCGCGTCAGGGCGTTGATGGCGCTGGACTTGCCGGCGTTGGAACGGCCGGCGAAGGCGACCTCGGCCCCGGCATCGGCGGGACATTTCGCCAGCGTCGGCGCACTGGTGATGAAGCTGGCTGCCTGATAATTGAGGCGCGACATGGCGGGGTTCCTGACGTCGATCAAGGGCGTCGCGGGTTGCATTTCCGCGATTCCGGTGTTCCTTTTATACTGCAGTCGATTTTGTCTGCGGCCGGGGGCGGCAGTATACACCGTGCACCCAACGCCAGCGACAGGCGACCCCGCCCGCTCCACTCCAAAACGGCAGTGTGGATTCGCGATGAGAAAGCTTCTGGCAAGCCTGGCCATTACCCTGGGCGCCTCCGGCGCCACCCATGCCGCGTCCCTGGCCGACGCCGACGCCGCCGCGGGTCGCGACAAGGCCGCGGCCTGCGCCGCCTGCCACGGCCAGGACGGTATCGGCATCACCCCGGCCTTTCCCAACCTGGCAGGCCAGCAGGCCTCCTATCTGGCCAAGCAGATCATGGACATCCGCGATGGCAACCGCCAGGTGCCGCAGATGGTTGGCCAGGTGGACGGTTTCTCCGATCAGGACGCCTGGGACGTGGCCGCCTACTATGCCGGCATGGAGCCGGCGCTGGGCCAGGCCGACCCCGATCCCGCCCTGGTCGAGCGCGGCCGCGAGCTGTACCGCGCCGGCGACATGGAGAAAGGCCTGCCGGCCTGCGCGGCCTGCCACACCCCGACCGGCGCGGGCATCGGCAGCGCCGGCTACCCGGCCCTCTCGGGCCAGCAGCGCGACTATGTCGTCACCACCCTGCAGGCCTTCGCCGCCGGCGAGCGCGCCAACGATCCAAGCGCTATCATGCGCGACATCGCGGCCAAGATGAGCGAGCGCGACATGGAGGCGGTCGCCAACTACGTGCACGGGCTGCACTGAGCCTGGCCGCGTCGAGACCGCCGGCGCCAGGGAACCCCTGGCCCGGCGGCGACTCCAAGGTCGCGAACGCCGTTCTCGAACGACGGCGCCAGGCACACGTCATATCAAGGAGAGACTCCCCGAATGCTCAAGTCACTGATGGTCGCCGTGGCCGGCCTCGGCCTGTCCACTTTCGCCTCCGCCGCGCCGGTCGCCGGCCAGGACTACACCGTGCTCGACGAGCCGGTCCAGACCCAGGTCGCCGACGGCAAGATCGAGGTCACCGAGGCCTTCTGGTACGGCTGCCCGCACTGTTACGCCCTGGAAGACAGCCTCAACGCCTGGGTCGACGAACTGCCCGAGGACGTCGAGTTCCAGCGCATGCCGGCCACCATGGGCGGCGCCTGGAACCGCCACGCCACCGCCTTCTATGCGGCGCAGCAGCTGGGCATTCAGCAGCAGATGCACAGCGATTTCTTCGACGCCATCCACGAGCAGGGCGCCCAGCTGACCGACAGCGAGGACATCGCGGCCTTCTTCAGCCAGTACGGGGTCAGCGAGGACGAGGCCCTCGACGCCCTGGACGCCTTCGGCGTGAAGTCCCAGGTCAACCGCGCCCATGCGCGGATGCGCAGCATGAAGCTGATGGGCGTGCCGGCGCTGATCGTCGACGGCCGCTTCGTGGTCAGCCCGAGCACCGCCGGCAGCCTCGACAACATGCCGCAGATCGCCGGCGCCCTGGTCGACCAGGTGCGCGAGGAGCGGGCCGAATAACATGACCCATCCGGCCGAGGACAGGGGCCTGGCCCTGCAGGGGAAGCCCCTGAAGCTGCTGACCTTCAACCTGCAGGTGGGCATCCAGACCTCGGCCTACCATCACTACCTGACCCGGGGCTGGCAGCACCTGCTGCCCCACCCCCGCCGCGGCGAGCGCCTCGACGCCATGGGCGAGGTGCTCGGCGGCTTCGACATCGTCGGCCTGCAGGAGGTGGACGGCGGCAGCTTCCGTTCCGGCCACGTCAATCAGGTCGAATACCTGGCCAGCCACGCCGGCTTCCCCCACCACTACCAGCAGCTGAACCGCAACCTGGGTCGCGTGGCCCAGCACAGCAACGGCCTGCTGTCGAAGCTGACCCCGGCGCGCATCGAGGAGCACCGCCTGCCCGGCACCCTGCCCGGCCGCGGCGCCATCCACGCCCGCTTCGGCGACGGCCCCGACGCCCTGCACGTGTTCGTCGCCCACCTGGCACTGAGCCATCGCGGCCGCGTGCGCCAGCTCGACTACCTCAGCGAGCTGATCCAGCCCCTGCGCCACGTGGTGGTGATGGGCGACCTCAACTGCACGCCGGACCAGATCCACGCCCATTCGCGCTTCCGCGAGGCCCTGCCGCTGCATCCGGTGCGCCCACCGCTGAGCTATCCCTCCTGGCAGCCCCGCCGCGCCCTGGATCACATCCTGCTCTCCGACTCCCTGGAGGCCGACCGGGTCGAGGTGCTGGAGCACCTGTTCTCCGACCACCTGCCGGTGGCGATCGAGATCCAGCTGCCCGACGCCTGCCGCACCAGCCTGGGCCGCGCCTAGCGCCCCGGCATCGGGACAGGGGTAAGACCAATGTCCCACCCGGCCTTCTGACAGGCGTTGACCAATTCCCGTATAGTCGGCTGGGCCGTTTCAACGCACGGCGCTAATATCTCGACATCCTTGCAACCTCGAGCGATCGCCCATGCCTTCCACCCACGAGCTCCCGAGCCTCCTGGCCCGGCTCGACCGCTTCTCCGAGTGGCTCGGCCGCGGCCTGTCCTGGCTGATCCTGCTGATGATGCTGGTCCAGTTCCTGATCGTGGTGCTGCGCTATGCCTTCAGCATCAACAGCATCCCCATGCAGGAATCGGTGATGTACATGCACGCCACGGTGTTCATGCTGGCCGCCGGCTACACTCTGCGCCACGGCGGCCACGTACGGGTGGACATCTTCTATCGGGCCATGACGGCGAAGCGCAAGGCGCTGGTCGATCTGCTGGGCACGCTGTTCCTGCTGCTGCCCTTCATGACCTTCGTGATCCTGTCCAGCCTGGGCTACGTCAGCAAGTCCTGGGCGATCCTCGAGACCTCGCCGGACACCGGCGGCATCCCCGGCATCTTCCTGCTCAAGACCCTGATCCCGGTGTTCGCCGGGCTGATGATCCTGCAGGGCCTGGTCGAGGCCTCGCGTAACCTGCTGATCCTGATCGGCCGCATCGATCCCGAGGCCGACGTCCCCGACCACCACGAGGAGCACCTGTGATGCTGGAGTTCATGCCACTGGTGCTGTTCGCCGTGATCTGCACCGTCCTGATGTTCGGCTACCCGGTCGCCCTGTCGCTGGCCGGCACCGCCCTGGCCTTCGCCGGCCTGGGCTTCGGCCTCGAGGCGCTGGGCGTCGACGCCAACTTCGACGGCGGCTACCTGGCCGCCTTCCCCAACCGCCTCTACGGCATCATGAGCAACCAGACGCTGCTGGCGGTGCCGCTGTTCGTGCTGATGGGGGTGCTGCTGGAGAAATCCCGGGTCGCGGAGACGCTGCTCGAGGCCATGGCGTTGCTGTTCGGCTCGCTGCGCGGCGGCCTCGGCATCTCGGTGACCGTGGTCGGCATGCTGCTGGCCGCCTCCACCGGCATCGTCGGCGCCACCGTGGTCACCATGGGCCTGATGTCGCTGCCGACCATGCTCAAGCGCGGCTACAGCATGCCGCTGGCCACCGGCACCATCTGCGCCACCGGCACCCTGGGCCAGATCATCCCGCCTTCCATCGCCCTGGTGCTGCTGGGCGACGTGCTGTCCTCCGCCTACCAGCAGGCCCAGCTGTCGATGGGCATCTTCAGTCCCAAGACCGTCTCGGTGGGTGACCTGTTCATGGGCGCGCTGGTGCCCGGCCTGATCCTGGTGGGGCTGTATATCGTCTACGTCGCCGTGACCGCCTGGATCAAGCCCGCCTCCGCCCCGGCCGTCGATCGCCGCGACCTGATGGAGGAGCTCGGCCACCAGGGCGGCCTCGGCCTGCTGCTGCTCAAGGGGCTGGTGCCGCCGATCGTGCTGATCGTGGTGGTGCTGGGCTCGATCCTCGGCGGTTTCGCCACGCCCACCGAGGCCTCCGCGGTTGGCGCCTTCGGCGCGCTGGTGCTGGCCCTGGCCTATCGCCGCCTGGACATGGCCACCCTCAAGGAGGTGCTGCGCTCCACCGTGGACGTCACCACCATGGTGTTCCTGATCCTGATCGGCGCGGCGCTGTTCTCGCTGGTGTTCCGCGCCTACGGCGGCGAGGAGCTGGTCACCCACCTGTTCGAGAGCATGCCCGGCGGCGTGGTCGGCGCCACCATCATCGTGATGCTGGTGATCTTCCTGCTCGGCTTCATCCTCGACTTCATCGAGATCACCTTCGTGGTGGTGCCGATCGTCGGCCCGATCCTGCTGGCCATGGGCCTCGACCCGGTGTGGCTGGGCATCATGATCGCCATCAACCTGCAGACCTCGTTCCTGACGCCGCCGTTCGGCTTCGCGCTGTTCTACCTGCGCGGGGTGGCCCCGGATTCGGTGCCGACCTCGGCCATCTACCGCGGCGTGATGCCGTTCATCGCCCTGCAGCTGGCGATGCTCATCGCGCTGTCGTTCTTCCCGCAGCTGGCCACCTGGTTGCCGCAGCAGTTCTAGCGGCACCGGCCCCAGCGCAGCGTTGGCGCCCCGTGGACGAGACGCGGGCGCCGACGACTACAGTGTCGGAAGCGACTCACCGTCCTTCCCACGACGGCTCGGCCCGGCCGAGCCTTGTGCAAGCCCTGCCCTGCCGGAATCCCCGGTTCAACAACGCCACAACAGATCTAGGGAGCAAGCATGCAACGCACGTCACTCGCCAACGCCATTACCCTCGCCGGTGCCGCCACCGGCCTACTGCTCGTCGGAGCCCAGGCTCAGGCCCAGGAGACCTTCGAGTGGAAGATGGTGACCTCCTGGCCGAAGAACTTCCCCGGCGTCGGCCAGGGCCCCGAGCGCCTCGCCGAGCTGGTCGACCAGATGTCCGACGGCCGGCTGACCATCGAGGTGTTCGGCGCCGGCCAGCTGGTGCCGGGTTTCGAGGTCTTCGACGCCGTGTCCGAGGGTACCGCCGAGCTGGGCCACTCCGCCTCCTACTACTGGAAGGGCAAGGCGCCGGCGGCCCAGTTCTTCGCCGCCGTGCCGTTCGGCATGAACGCCCAGGAGATGAACGCCTGGCTGCACTACGGCGGCGGCCTGGAGCTGTGGAACGAGCTCTACGAGCCGTTCGGGGTCGACGTCATGGCCGCCGGTGCCTCCGGCGTGCAGATGGGCGGCTGGTACAACGAGGAGATCAACTCGGTCGACGATCTCGACGGCCTGAAGATGCGCATGCCGGGCCTGGGCGGCGAGGTCATGAACCGCATGGGCGTGGCGATCGTCAACATGCCCGGCGGCGAGATCTTCACCTCGCTGCAGTCCGGCGCCATCGATGCCACCGAGTGGATCGGCCCCTACAACGACCTGGCCTTCGGCCTCCACCAGGCCGCGGACTACTACTACTATCCGGGCTGGCACGAGCCGACCGTGATGTTCGAGGCGATCGTCAACGACGAGGCCATGGCATCGCTGCCGGATGATCTCCAGGCGATCCTGCGCACCGCCATCCGCGACGTGAACGCCGACGTGCTGGACGAGTACACCGCCCGCAACAACGACGCCCTGGAGACGCTGATCAACGAGCACGACGTCGAGCTTCGCCGTCTGCCGGACGACGTGCTGGCCCAGGCCAAGGAGCACTCCGCGGACGTGGTCGCCGAGCTGGCCGAGTCCAGCGAGATGGCCGGCAAGATCTACGAGTCCTACCGTGCCTTCCAGGAGAAGGTGGAGAACTACCACGCCATCTCCGAGCAGGCCTACTACAACGCCCGCAACCCGGAAGGCGACACCACCAGCGCGGAGTAAGGCCGCCGGCCCGGTCACCATCACGGCGACCGGGCGCATCAGACGGGCTGATCCGGCGACAGGTCTGCGAGGGGCGCTGTAAACCCGTCCATGGGCGCTAACTTTTGCCCTGCGACGCTCTCGCATCCTGCTTCGCTTGCAAGACCGGTGCTGGCCATCCGTGGCCAGCCCGTTCGGCGAGGCTCGCCTCACCCATGGCAAAAACCCCCTCTACGACCTGTCCCCGGCGCCCGTCCTGATGACACCTCTTCCCAGCAGGGCGGCCTTCGGGCGGCCCTGCTGCGTTTGAAGGGTCCAGACTATCCGCAGTAGGACGCCAGCCAGGCCTCGGCCATCGCCAGCACCAGCGCATAGCGCCCGCCCTTGGCGACCAGGATCCACAGCGTGGCCCGCCACCAGGGCAGTCGGAAGATGCCTGCCAGCACGGTCAGCGGATCGCCGATCACCGGCGCCCACGAGAGCAGCAGGCTGGCCTCGCCGAAGCGCCGGTAGCCGCGCTCCGCCCGCGCCAGGCCCCGCGGCGAGACCGGGAACCAGCGGCGATCCTGAAAGTGCCGGGCATAGCGGCCCAGCGCCACGTTGATCAGGCTGCCCAGCACGTTGCCCGCGGTTGCCGCCGCCCACAGCGCCGGCAGCGCCCCGCCCTGGCACCACTGCCGGGCCAGCCATGCCTCGGAGCCGCCCGGCAGCAGGGTGGCACTGGCCAGGGCGATCATAAAGAGGCTCAGCATGGCCGCCTGCCCGGCCGCTGGCGTATGCTAGGCGCCGGATTCACGCCACGAGACGACATACGATGTCCTCCATTCCCCATACGCTTACCATCGCCGGCTCCGACCCCTCCGGCGGCGCGGGCCTGCAGGGCGACCTCAAGACGCTCTCGGCGCTGGGCACCTACGCCACCAACGTCATCACCGCGGTGATCGCCCAGAACACCCGGGGCGTGGCCGCCGTCCACCCGGTGCCGGCGACGGTGATCGGCGAGCAGCTCGAGAACCTGCTCGACGACGTGCGCATCGACGCGGTGAAGATCGGCATGGTCGCCGACCGAGCCGTGGCCGAGACACTGGCCGAGGTGCTCGGCCGCCGCCGCCCGCGCTGGATCGTACTCGACCCGGTGATGGTGGCCAAGAGCGGCGACATCCTGGTCGACGCCGCCGGCATCGCCGCGGTGCGCGACGTGCTGGTGCCGCTGGCCGATGTCATCACGCCCAACCTGCCCGAGGCCGCGGTGCTGCTCGACGCCGAGACGCCGCGCAGCCCGGACGCCATGGAGGCCATGCTGCCCGCCCTGCAGGCCCTCGAGGCGCCCTACGTGCTGCTCAAGGGCGGCCACCTGAGCGGCGCGACCTGCCCCGACCTGCTGGCCACGCCCGAACGCAGCCAGTGGCTGCCGGCGCCGCGCATCGCCACCGAGAACCTGCACGGCACCGGCTGTGCGCTGTCCTCGGCCATCGCCGCGCAGCTCGCGCATCTCCCGCCCGGCGCCGACGGCGACGCCATCGTCGGCGCCATCGGCGAGGCCAAGCGCTGGCTGCATGCCGCCCTCGATGCCAGCCCGCAGCTGACGGTGGGCCAGGGCCGCGGGCCGGTGCATCACTTCCACGCCCTGTGGTAACGAGGCGCAACCGGGCAGTACCGAAAAACCCAGCTTGCAGGGGCGGCGGCAGCCACCCATCCTGAAACGGTCATCTTCCGGCCGTACGAGGGTTGTGCCATGTCCCGCACCCTGCTGTTCGCCTGCGATCTCTCCGCCGAGAACCGCGCCGCCTTCGCCCGCGCCATCCGGCTGGCGAACGAGACCGGCGCCCGGCTCGACGTCGTCCACGTGCTCGACCCCTACCTGCCCCGGCGGGTCCTGCACGACCTCGAGGAAGCCGTGGTGGCGGACATCGCCGCCACCCTCACCGACATCCGCGAGGATTACGCCCTCGCCGAGCCGGCCAACCTGATCCAGACCGTGGCCGGCGCGCCCTACGCCGAGATCATCCGCGAGGCCCACGAGCGCGAGGCCGACATGATCATCCTCGGCGCCCACCGCAAGCGCGGCCAGCCGGACCTGGTCACCGGCACCACCCTGGCCCGAGTGCTACGCGGCGCGCCCTGTCCGGTGCTCTCGGTGAGCCACCCCGCCACCCAGTCGTGGCAGGACATCCTGGTGCCGGTCGACTTCTCGCTGACCTGCCGCCGCACCCTGCGCGAGACCCTCAAGCGCTTCCCCGAGAGCCGGCTGACCCTGCTGCACGCCTGGAACATCCCCGGCGAGCGGGAGCTGGGCTCGTCGAGCGACTACGCCCGCTGGCGCGACCGTGAGGTCGCCACGCTGCGCCGCCACCTGGAGCAGGAGACCGAGCAGCTGATGGGCGAATTGGAGCGCGTGCCCGAAGTGGAGCTGGAGCTCGAACAGGGCGACCCGCTGGACGTGCTGCTGACTCGCCTGCGCCGCCAGCCGCCCCAGCTGCTGGCGCTGGGCAGCCGCGGCCAGCTCGGCCGCCAGAGCCAGATCACCGAGCGACTCCTGGCCGAGCCGCACTGCGACGTCATGCTGTGCCGCAGCTGGTAACGGCCTCACGCGAAGGGCCATAGTTATACAGAACCATTACAGAAGAGCGGTGTCGGTATGAGCGACAGCCACTCTGGAGGATGTCTTCATGCCGATGCTGCGCCTGCCCTTCGCCGCCCTCATGTTTGCCCTGGCGCTGGCCACGGGCCTTGCCGCCATGCCCGCCGGCGCGGAGGTGGTGGTCAAGAACGCCCGCTTCGCCGCCGTCCAGCAGGTCGATGGGCGCCCCTTCCGGATGATCGGCCACGGGCTGTTCCGCTACATGATCTGGGACGCCTACGCCGGCGCCTACTACCAGGCCGAAGGCTTTCCACGGCCCGCGCCCCAGTCGGGCAACGTGCCGCGGCGCCTGGAACTCGAGTACTTCCACGCCATCGAGGCCGGCGACTTCGCCGAGGTCACCCGCGATACCCTCCGCGACCAGCTCGGCGCGGCCGACTTCCGATCGCTCGAGCCGGCGCTGTCGGCCTTCAACGCCCGCTACCGCGACGTCTCGCCGGGCGACCGCTACGCCCTGACCTGGGACGGCGAGACCCTGAGCCTGGCCCTGAACGGCGAGTCGCTCTATGCGCGGCCAGAGCCGGCGCTGGCCGATGCCCTGTTCGGCATCTGGCTCGGCGAGGCGCCGCTGGGCGACGGCTTCCGGGACGACCTGCTGGGGCGCTGACCGCCGGCGTGCTAGGCTGCCGGCTTTTGCCAGCCGCCGAGGGCGGGAAGAAGAAGGAAGGCACCATGAAAGCCCTGATCCAGCGCGTTCGCCACGCCAGCGTCACCGTCGACGACCGCGAGACCGGCGCCATCGACCACGGCCTGCTGGCGCTGATCGGCGTCGAGAAGGGGGATGACGAGCAGAGCGTCGAGCGGCTGCTGCACAAGCTGCTGCACTACCGGGTGTTTTCCGACCCGGACGGCAAGATGAACCTCAACCTGCAGCAGGCCGAGGGCAGCCTGCTGCTGGTGTCGCAGTTCACCCTGGCCGCCGACACCCGCAAGGGGCTGCGCCCTGGCTTCTCCAGCGCCGCGCCGCCCGCCGAGGGCCAGCGGCTGTTCGAGGCGCTGGTCGAGCGCGCCCGGGCCGCCTGGCCGAAGGTCGCCACCGGCGAGTTCGGCGCCGACATGCAGGTGGCGCTGGTCAACGACGGTCCGGTGACCTTCCTGCTCGAGAGCTGAACCGGCGCCTCAGGTCGCCTCGCGCAGCTCCGCTTCCATCGCCTCCAGCGATTCCTCCGCCGCCAGCCAGGCCTGCTCCAGCTCGCCGAGCCGCGACGCCAGCTCGGCCTGCTCGGCGAGCCGCTGGGAGAGTTCGTCCTTGCGCGCCTCGTCGGTGTAGAGCTCGGCGTCGCCCAGGGCGTCCTCCACCTTGCCGAGCGAGGCCTGCACCTTCTCCATCTCGCGCTCGGCGCGATCGCGCTCGCGCTTGAGCGGGCGCAGCTTCTCGCGCAGCTCGGCGGCGGCGCGACGCGCGGCCTTGCGATCCTCCTTCGGCGCCTCGGCGGCCTCCTGACGCTCGACCTTCTGGGCCCGGGCCTCGCGGCGCTCGTTCTCGAGCCGCGTCTTGAGCCAGGCGCGATAGTCGTCGAGGTCGCCGTCGAAGGGCGTGACCCGGTGGTCGGCGACCCGCCAGAACTCGTCCACGGTGGCGCGCAGCAGGTGGCGATCGTGGGAGACCACGATCACCGTGCCCTCGAAGCTGGCCAGCGCCTCGGTGAGCGCCTCGCGCATCTCCAGGTCCAGGTGGTTGGTCGGCTCGTCGAGCAGCAGCAGGTTGGGCTTCTGCCAGGCCACCAGCGCCAGCGCCAGCCGCGCCTTCTCGCCGCCGGAGAAGCGCCCCACCTCGGCGAAGGCGTCGTCGCCCTTGAAGCCGAAGCCGCCCAGGAAGTTGCGGATGTCCAGATCCGCGGCCCGCGGCGACAGCCGCTGCACGTGGATGAAGGGCGTGGCCGAGAGGTCGAGCCCCTCGAGCTGATGCTGGGCGAAGTAGCCGATGGCCAGGTGCTCGCCGGGCACCCGACGCCCGCCGAGCAGCGGCAGCTCGCCGGTCAGCGACTTGATCAGCGTCGACTTGCCGGCGCCGTTGGGGCCGAGCAGGCCGATGCGCTGCCCCGGCTGCAGGGTCATGTCGACGCCCTCGAGCTGGACGGTCTCGCCGCCCTCGCCGCGATAGCCGAGCCGCGCCTCGTCCAGCACCAGCAGCGGGTGCGAGGTGCGGTCGGCGGACGGCAGCGTGAAGTGGAAGGGCGAATCGACGTGGGCCACGGCGATCTCGCCCATGCGCTCGAGCATCTTCAGCCGGCTCTGGGCCTGGCGGGCCTTGGTGGCCTTGTAGCGGAAGCGGGCCACGAAGCGCTCGATCTCCTCCTTGCGCGCCTGCTGCTTGGCCGCCTCGGCCTGCTGCAGGGCCAGCTTCTCGGCACGGGTGCGCTCGAAGGTGGAGTAGTTGCCGCGATACAGCACCAGCGAGCGGCGATCGAAGTGCACGATGTGATCGCACACGGCGTCCAGGAAGTCGCGGTCGTGGGAGATCAGCAGCAGGGTGCCCGGATAGCGGGTCAGCCACTGCTCGAGCCACAGCAGGGCGTCGAGGTCCAGGTGGTTGGTGGGCTCGTCGAGCAGCAGCAGGTCGGAGGGCATGAACAGGGTGCGCGCCAGGTTCACGCGCATCCGCCAGCCGCCGGAGAAGTCCGACAGCGGCCGCGCGAGGTCGCCCTGGTCGAAGTCGAGCCCGACCAGCAGCTGGGCGGCCCGGGCCGGGGCGCTGTAGCCGTCCAGCGCCTCGATGGTGCCGTGCAGCTCCGCCTCGCGGTGGGCGTCGCCCTTGTGCTGGGCCCTGGCCAGCGCGGCTTCCGCCTCGCGCAGGGCCCGGTCGCCGTCGAGCACGTAGTCCTGGATGCTGCGGTCGAGGGCCTCGACCTCCTGGGCCATGTGGGCGATGCGCTGGCCGCCGCTCATCTCGAGCTCGCCGCGATCGGGGGCGAACTCGCCGCGCAGCAGGCCGAACAGGCTCGACTTGCCGGCGCCGTTGGGCCCGACGATGCCCGCCTTGTGGCCGGCGTGCAGGGTCAGGTCGGCGTCCTCGAGCAGCGCTTGGGTGCCGCGTTGCAGGGAAACTTGGCGCAGTGCAATCATGAAGGCTCCACAGGAAGGCATAGGGCCGCCGCCGTGACGACAGCCGAATCATGACGCCCGATTCTACCGAATTGCCGGCCGCTCTGCGGGCCCGGCTCGCCGCCGATCCGCTATGGGACGTCGCCCTGGCGCTCTACGCCCGCCCCGGCGCGGAAGCCGCCTGCCTGCACCTGCAGGACGACGCTGGCGTCGAGGTGATCGAGCTGCTGTGGCGGCTGTGGCTGTTCCGCCACGGGCTGGCCGCCGGCCCGATGCCCGATGCGGTGGCCCGCTGGCAGGCCGAGGTGACCGCGCCGCTGCGCCGGCTGCGCCGCTCGCTCAAGGCCGAGGCCGCCGAGCGCGAGAGCGTCGCCTCGCTGCGCCAGCGGATCAAGGCCTGCGAGCTCGACGCCGAGCGTGAGGCCCTGGCGCGGCTGGAAGCGCATAGCCTCGACGACAACGCCACTCATCGGCCTCTATCACCCAGTGATGACCTGCGAGATGCACTGCCTTTTTATTCCCGACTGACAAAACCGTCTCATCTTGCGGCGCTAGGAAGGTTGAATGACCAACTTGACCCTTCATGATCGCCCCACTAGCCTGAACAAACACTGCAAAAACAAAACGTTCTTTTCGTTAGCAATATCATCGTGATGTTGCTGGCAGAACCTGCAGAGGAAGCGCATCAATGAAGTCACAAAAGCTGCTGGCCACCGCGGGCATCGGTGCCCTGATGCTGGGCATGTCGACGTCCGCCTTCTCGGACAACTGGCGCTACGCTCACGAGGAGTACGAGGGCGACGTACAGGACGTCTTCGCCCAGGAATTCAAGCGCTACGTGGAGGAGAATTCCGACCACAACGTGCAAGTCTATCGCTTCGGTGAGCTCGGCGAGTCCGACGACATCATGGAGCAGACCCAGAACGGCATCCTGCAGTTCGTGGACCAGTCCCCCGGCTTCACCGGCGCCCTGATCCCGGCGGCCCAGATTTTCTTCATTCCGTATCTGATGCCGACCGACATGGACACCGTGCTCGAGTTCTTCGACGAGAGCAAGGCCATCAACGAGATGTTCCCCGAGCTCTACGCCGAGCACGGCCTGAAGCTGCTGCAGATGTTCCCCGAGGGGGAAATGGTGGTCACCGCCGACGAGCCGATCACCGAGCCCGCGGACTTCGACAACAAGAAGATCCGGGTGATGACCAATCCGCTGCTCGCCGAGACCTACAACGCCTTCGGCGCCACCCCGACCCCGCTGCCCTGGGGCGAGGTGTACGGCGGCCTGCAGACCGGCATCATCGACGGCCAGGAGAACCCGATCTTCTGGATCGAGTCCGGCGGCCTCTACGAGGTGTCTCCGAACCTGACCTTCACCGGTCACGGCTGGTTCACCACCGCCATGATGGCCAACCAGGACTTCTACGAAGGCCTGTCCGACGAGGACAAGCAGCTGGTGCAGGACGCCACCGACGCGGCCTATGACCACACCATCGAGCACATCCAGGGCCTCGCCGAGGACTCGCTCGACAAGATCATGGAAGCCTGCGACGAGTGCACCGTGACGCGCCTGAACGACGAGCAGATCGCCACCTTCAAGGAGCGCGCGCCCCAGGTCGAGGACGCCTTCCTCGAGATGACCGGCGAGGACGGCGCCGCGCTGCTCGAGCAGTTCAAGGCCGACCTCGAGGCCGTGCAGCAAGCCGAGGAGTGATCGCGATCACCCGACCGGCACGATGGGGGCAGCCTGGCTGCCCCCGTTTTGTTTCCGCCCGGGCAACGTTCAACCAACGTTGATCCGCGGGGCCTATGGCATGGCCTCCAGCCGTTACGCTGCTCCATAGGGATGTCGCTCGCGCGTCATGCCGTTCGCCACGATTCCAGGGAATTACGCCCATGACCGACGAAGATTCCGAAAAGCACTATCGTTCCGGACTGCCGGGCTTTCTCGGCGTCATCGACACCTTCATCAGCAAGGTCGAGGCGGTGATCCTCGCCCTCGGCGTGCTGCTGATGGCCGCCAACACCATCGCCAACGTCATCGGCCGCTTCGTCTTCGGCGAGAGCATCTTCTTCTCCGGCGAGATCAACCGCATCCTGATCATCATGATCACCTTCGCCGGCATCGGCTATGCGGCGCGCCACGGCCGGCACATCCGCATGTCGGCGATCTACGATGCCCTGCCGGTGGGCGGGCGCCGCGCGCTGATGATCGCGATCTCGCTGTTCACCTCCCTGGTGATGTTCTTCCTGCTCTATTTCTCGGTGCTCTACATCCTCGACCTGCACGACAAGGGCCGCATCCTGCCGGCGCTCGGCTTCCCTATCTGGATCATCTACGTCTGGGTGCCGCTGGGCTTTCTGATCACCGGCATCCAGTACCTGCTCACCGCCATCAAGAACATGACGTCCCGCGACGTCTACCTGTCGACCTCGGTGCTCGACGGGTACAAGGATACGGAAACGGAAGTCTGATGATGGGCACGACCCGGGGGAACGCACGATGACGACAATAATGGTGGTGACCATGATCGCCCTGCTGCTGCTGGGCTTTCCGATGATGATCCCGCTGATCACCGCGGCGGTGATCGGCTTCTTCATGATGTTCAACGGCCTGGGCCAGATGGAGACGCTGATCCAGCAGATGATGGCCGGCATCCGGCCGGCCTCGCTGATCGCGGTGCCGATGTTCATCCTCGCCGCCGACATCATGACCCGCGGCCAGTCGGCGGAGCGCCTGATCAACATGGTGATGTCCTTCATCGGCCACGTGAAGGGCGGTCTGGCGGTCAGCACCGCGGCCTCCTGCACCCTGTTCGGCGCCGTCTCCGGCTCCACCCAGGCCACCGTGGTGGCGGTGGGCTCGCCCCTGCGCCCGCGGATGCTCAAGGCCGGCTACTCGGACTCCTTCACCCTGGCGCTGATCATCAACGCCAGCGACATCGCCTTCCTGATTCCGCCCAGCATCGGCATGATCATCTACGGGGTGATCTCCGGCACCTCCATCGGCGAGCTGTTCATCGCCGGCATCGGGCCCGGCCTGCTGATTCTCGCCATGTTCTCCGCCTACTGCGTGGCCTACGCCGTGATCCGCAAGGTGCCCACCGAGCCCAAGGCCGGCTGGGGCGAACGCCTGGGCGCGGTACGCATGGCGCTGTGGCCGCTGGGCTTCCCGGTGATCATCGTCGGCGGCATCTATGGCGGTATCTTCAGCCCCACCGAGGCCGCCGCGGCCTGCGTGCTGTATGCCATCCTGCTCGAGTTCGTGGTGTTCCGCTCGCTCAAGATCAATGACATCTACGCCATCGCCAAGTCCACCGGCCTGATCACCGCCGTGGTGTTCATCCTGGTCGCCGTCGGCAACGGCTTCTCCTGGATCATCTCCTTCGCCCAGATTCCCCAGGCGATCCTCGAGGCGGTGGGCATCAACGAGGCCGGCCCCACCGGGGTGCTGATCGCGATCTGCATCGCCTTCTTCGTGGCCTGCATGTTCGTCGACCCCATCGTGGTGATCCTGGTGCTGACGCCGATCTTCGCCCCCGCCATCGAGGCCACCGGCCTGGACCCGGTGCTGGTCGGCATCCTGATCACCCTGCAGGTGGCCATCGGCTCGGCGACGCCACCCTTCGGCTGCGACATCTTCACCGCCATCGCGATCTTCAAGCGGCCCTACCTGGACGTCATCAAGGGCACGCCGCCGTTCGTGTTCCTGCTGGTCCTCGCCGCCGCCCTGCTGATCATGTTCCCGCAGATCGCCCTGTTCCTGCGCGACCTGGCCTTCAGCGGCTGACCGGGACCCAAAGGAGAGCTCATGATGTTCAAGCGGATCATGGTACCGGTGGATGGCTCCAAGGGCGCCATCAAGGCACTGGACAAGGCCGTCGCGCTGCAGCGGCTCACCGGCGCCGAACTCTACCTGCTGTGCGTGTTCAAGCATCACAGCCTGCTCGAGGCCTCGCTGTCCATGATCAGGCCCGAGAAGCTCGACATCCCCGACGATGCCCTCAAGGAGTACGCCACCGAGATCGCCGTGCAGGCCAAGGCGCACGCCGCCGAGCTCGGCGTGCCCGCCGACAGGGTGCGTGCCTTCGTCAAGGGGGGCCGCCCCTCGCGCACCATCGTGCGCTTCGCCCGCAAGCGCGACTGCGACCTGATCGTGATCGGCGCCCAGGGCACCAACGGCGACAAGGGTCTGCTGCTGGGCAGCGTGTCGCAGCGGGTGGCGGGCTCGGCCCACTGCCCAACCCTCGTGGTCTAGGGCCGCCGGCGCGCCTCCTGCCGGGTCGGTTTCCGCGCCGTCGAGACGGGTGCGGAACCGATCCGGCCCTGTTAGAGTCCCAAGAACCCCATTCACCGATGGCGCCAAGGCGCCGGAGTACAAGGCATTTTCATGAAGCGACTGCTGACCACCGCATCCCTGACGGCGCTGCTGACCGCTGCCCCGCTGGCACTGGCCGCCCCCGAGACCGACGGCGAGAAGCTCGGCTACAGCCTCGGCGTGACCCTGGGCAAGAGCATCCAGCAGGACGTCTCCGATCTCGATGTCGACGCCTTCACCCAGGCCGTTCGCGATGTCTTCGACGACAACGAGCTGGAGATGACCGAGGACGAGATGAACGCCACCATGCAGGCCTTCCAGCAGCAGGCCATGCAGCAGCGCGCCGCCGAGGCCCAGCAGCTGGCCGAGGAGAACCAGGCCGCCGGCGAGGCCTATCAGGCCGAAAACGCCGAGAAGGACGACGTGAACGTCACCGCCTCCGGCCTGCAGTATCGCGAGATCGAATCCGGCGACGGCGCCTCGCCCAGCGACGGCGACACCGTCAAGGTCAACTACGAAGGCCAGCTGATCGACGGCACCGTCTTCGACAGCTCCTACGAGCGCGGCGAGCCGGTCAGCTTCCAGGTCGGCCAGGTCATCGAAGGCTGGCAGGAAGCCCTGAAGCTGATGAGCGTCGGCGACACCTGGGAAGTCGTGATCCCGGCCGAACTCGGCTATGGCAGCCGCGGCCAGGGCCCGATCGGCCCCAACGAGACCCTGGTGTTCAAGGTCGAGCTGCTCGACGTGAACCCGGACAACGCCGAAGGCTGATCGCCCCACGGCGAGCGCGCCTCGATGGCGCGACCGGCGGCCGGCCTCCCTCGGGGCCGGCCGCCTTGCGTTGGGCGGCCTGACACGCCGCGCTCACCTCTCGACCAGGGAATGGCATCGTCATGGAAAGCATCATCGGCGCCCTCGGGCCCCTGTTCCTGCTGATCCTGCTCGGCGCCCTGCTGGGCCGTGGTCCCTGGCCCGGCGGCGACTTCTGGTCGCGCCTCGAGGGCCTGATCTACTACCTGCTGTTCCCGGCGATGCTGGTGGCCACCCTGGCCGAGGCCGACATCCGCGCGGTGCCGGTCGCCCGCCTCGCCCTGGTGCTGCTCGGTGGCCTGCTGCTGCTGGCCGTCGGCCTGTGGACGCTGCGGCCGCGGCTGGGGCTCGGCATGCCGGCCTTCACCTCGGTCTTCCAGGGCGCGCTGCGCTTCAACACCTACGTGGGCGTGGCCGGCGCCGCCGCCCTGCACGGCCCGGCCGGCGCCACCGTGGCGGCGGTCGCCGTGGCGCTGATGGTTCCACTGGTCAACGTACTGTGCGTGCTGACCTTCCTCGCTGCCGGCACCCTGGGCAAGGGCGGCGTGGGCGCCAGCCTCCGGGCCCTGGCCCGCAACCCGCTGATCCTGGCCTGCCTGGCCGGGGCGGGGCTCAACCTCTCGGGGATCGGCCTGCCCGGCTGGAGCCACGACGCGGTGGCCCTGCTCGGCCGGGCGGCGCTGCCGCTGGGCCTGGTGGCGGTGGGCGTGGCGCTCCGCCCCCAGGCGGTGCTGCGCCGGGACGGCGGCCTCTGGACCGCCACCCTGATCAAGCTGGCGCTGCTGCCGGCCCTGGTGCTGGGGCTGACCACCCTGCTCGGCCTGGACGCGGTGAGCCGCGACGTGGCGCTGCTCTTCGCCGCCCTGCCCACCGCCACCTCGGCCTATATCCTGTCGCGACAGCTGGGCGGCGACGCCGAATTGATGGCCGCGTTGATTACCGTCCAGACCCTGCTGGCCATGCTGAGCCTGCCGCTGTGGCTGCGCCTGATCGCCTAGCCAGCGACATCAAATAAAAAATATTCTCGTTACGCTTGACGCATCAAATGAGAATGATTTACCTTTCATTCATGGCATCGCCGAGGTGCGTGTCAGACCCGCGGGGCCCTGCCAGTCCTCCGCGGGGGATTCTCCTCCTCATTGCTAGTCACGGTCTTTCGCCGCCCCGCCCAGGGCGGCTTTCTTTTGCGCGCGACCTTTCCGCACTGGCTCCGAGCGCCCGCGGCACCATGACGTGCCCTCACCGCACGCGTGCGTCAGCTCCGCTGGCCCAGGCGCGCCTTGATCATCTCTCCCAGCGCCTCCACCGCCGGCCAGGAGGCCGCATTGACGCCTCGCCCGTAATGCAGCTCGGCCTGGCAGTCCGCCAGCCGCGGCAGGCCCTCGGCCTCACCCAGCTCGCGCATGGCCGGCGTCAGGCGATCACGCTCCAGGATGCTCACCGCCAGCCCCGCCTCCACGGCAGTCTCCAGCGCATGGATGCTGGTACTGGTGAAGACCGCATGCCAGGGGCGCCCGCCGGCCTCCAGGGCCTCGATGCCGAGCTGGCGGTAGGGACAGTCCACCGGATGCAGCGCCAGCGGCAACGGGGCCTCCGGCGCCAGCGCCAGGTCCCGGGCGCCGGCCCATACCGGCGAGGTACGCCACAGCGGCTCACCGCCGCTGAGTCGATGAGGACGGTCCAGCGCCACGACCAGCGACAGCTGGCCCCGCTCCAGGCGGCGGGCCAGCTCGCCGCTGGTCGCGGTCACGGCCTCCAGCACCACGTCAGGATGGCGGGCCAGGAAGTCCGGCAGCAGGCGCCCGACCAGGCGGCTGGCGTAGTCCTCGGGCATACCGAAGCTGACCCGGCCGGACAGGCCGCGGCCGCTGATCCGAGCCACCAGGCCGTCGTGATGGCGCAGCAGCTCCCGGGCCTCGCCGAGCAGCGCCTCGCCGCTGGCGGTGAGCGTCATGCCCCGGGCACCGCGCACCAGCAGCCGGGCCTCCAGGCGCGTCTCGAGGCGCTTGATCTGCATGCTCAGGGCACTGACGGTGCGGTGGCGCTGCTCGGCCGCCGCGGCCAGCGAGCCCAGCCGCGCCACCGCCACGAAGCTGCGCAGCGCCTCCAGGTCCAGGGTCTGGGAAGAGACTTCAACCATACTGAACACTCACTGAAAAAAGTTGCGATTCACTGAAGACATTAGCCGGCGCAGACTCGCCCCTGCAAGTTCGCGGGAGGAGACCGACATGCTGGCGAGACAATGGGTTCAGTGGGCACCGCCCCAGCCGCAGCAGCTGGGGAGCCTGGCGATCGCTGTGGGCTTCGTGATCTGCTGGAGCAGCGGCTTCGTGGGCAGCCGTCTGGCCGTGGCCGCCGAGTCGCCGGCGCTCTCGCTCTACGCCTGGCGCTTCGCGCTGGCCACCCTGCTGGCCGGCCTGTGGACGCTGATCGCGACCCGCGCGAAACGCACTCGAGCACCGGGCGCCCTGGCCCACGAGGCCCTGGTCGGCAGCCTCACGGTGGGCGGCTATCTGCTGGCCATGCTGCTGGCGGTGGAAAGCGGCGTCAGTGCCGGCGTGGCGGCCCTGATCGGCGCCCTGCAGCCCCTGGCCGCGACGCTGATGGCCGGCCGCCTGCTGGGCGAGCGTCCGCGGATGGCCCAATGGCTGGGACTGGGCGTGGCGACCCTGGGGGCGGGGCTGAGCGTGATGGACGATCTCGGCGGCGTCGGCGGGGCACCGCTCTGGGCCTACGGACTGCCGCTGCTGGCGGTGATCGCGGTGAGCCTCGGCAGCGTGCTGAGCGCCGGGCGGCCGGCGACCCTGCCCATGGCGACGCGCCTGACCGCCCAGCTGGCGGCGGCCACCCTGGTGTTCGCCCTCGCCGCCTGGCTGAGCGGCGAAGGACTGCCCGCCCCGGCGCTGGAGGCGGAGACCCTGGCGGCCCTGGCCTGGCTGATCCTGCTGGCAACCTTCGGCGGCTACGGTTTCTTCAACGCCAGCCTGCAGCGCTTCGGGGTCAGCCAGAGCGCCGCGCTGGTGGCCCTGACACCGGCCGCCACCCTGGCCGCCACGGCGCTGATGTTCGGCGAATGGCCGGGCATGCTGGGCGCCGCCGGCATGGCCCTCGGGCTGCTCGGCGCCGTGAGCGCCCTGGCGAGCGGTCGGCGCCGCGGGCGAGGCGCCGGCGGCCATGTCGCCACGGCCCGCCCGGTCACGGAGCGGGAAGCGCGTCGACGGGTCCGACCGAACGCCCCGACCACGCGGCGAGGCTGAGCGCGCGGGAAGGGATCAGTCGGCGCGACGGAAGATCAGGTCCCAGACGCCGTGGCCGAGCTTCTCGCCGCGCTGCTCGAACTTGGTCAGCGGGCGGAACTCGGGGCGCGGCACGTAGGGGGCCGTCTCGTCGGTGGCGGTGTTCTGGTAGCCCGGCGCCTCGACCATCACCTCGGCCATCCACTCGGCGTAGGCCTCCCAGTCGGTGGCCATGTGCAGGGTGCCGCCGGGCTTGAGGCGCGTGCGCACCAGCTCGACGAAGGCCGGCTGGACGATGCGCCGCTTGTGATGCTTCTTCTTGGTCCAGGGGTCGGGGAAGAACAGCTGCAGGGTGTCGAGGCTGCCCTCGGGCAGGCACTGCTCGAGCACCAGCAGCGCGTCCTCACGATAGACCCGGAGGTTGGTCAGGCCGCGCTTGTCGGCCTCGTCGAGCAGCTTGCCGACGCCGGGCGCATGCACCTCGATGCCGATGAAGTCGGTGTCGGGATGGGTCTCGGCCTGCTCGATCAGCGAGCCGCCCATGCCGAAGCCGATCTCCAGCACCACCGGAGCGCGACGCCCGAACAGCGTCTCGAGGTCCTGGCGGCCGTCCTCGAGGGTCAGCCCCAGACGCGGCCACACCTCCTCGAGGCCGCGGGTCTGGGCGGCGGTCATGCGCCCGGCGCGCAGCACGTAGCTCTTGATCCCGCGGCGATGCAGCGGGGCGTCGGGGCCCTCGGGAGCGTCGGTCGAGGGCGTGTCGGGGCGTTGTTCGTCGTTCATGCGCGGCGTTGAAACTCGTGAAGGTCGAAAGACAGGATCAGGCGTTGATACGCCCGGCCAGCGGCGAGGACGGCTCGGCGCCCTGGCGGCGCGGCATGCGTCCGGCGAGGAAGGCCTCGCGGCCGGCCAGCACGGCCCGCTTCATGGCGCCGGCCATCAGCACCGGCTGGCGGGCGTGGGCGATGGCGGAGTTCATCAGCACCCCGTCGCAGCCCAGCTCCATGGCCTGGGCGGCCTCGGAGGCGGTGCCGATGCCGGCATCCACCAGCACCGGCACGCTGGCCTGCTCGATGATCAGGCGGATGTTGTGCGGATTCTGGATGCCGTGGCCGGAGCCGATCAGCGAGCCCAGCGGCATCACGGCGCAGCAGCCGAGACGCTCCAGCTCGCGGGCAACGATGGGATCGTCGCTGGTGTAGACCATGACGTCGAAGCCGTCGTTGACCAGGGTCTCGGCGGCGGCCAGGGTCTCCACCACGTTGGGATACAGGGTGGTGTCGTCGCCCAGCACCTCGAGCTTGACCAGGTTGTGGCCGTCGAGCAGCTCGCGGGCCAGCCGGCAGGTGCGCACCGCATCCTGGGCGGTGTAGCAGCCGGCAGTGTTGGGCAGCAGGGTATAGCGCTCCGGGGACACCACGTCGAGCAGATTGGGCGCCGAGGCATCCTGCCCCAGATTGGTGCGACGCACGGCGAAGGTCACCACCTCGGCCCCGCTGGCCGCAATGGCCTCGCCGGTCTCGTCGACATCGCGGTACTTGCCGGTACCCACCAGCAGGCGCGAGGCGAATTCACGGCCGGCGACGCGCAGCGGCGCGTCCTGGAAGAAGTCGGTCATCTTGTCATGGCTCCTGTGCAGGGATCTCGGGGCGGGCTCAGCCGCCACCGATGGCATGGACGATCTCCACCCGGTCGCCGTCGGCCAGGCGCGTCCCGTCGTGAGCGCTTCGGGGGACGATCTCCTCGTTGACCTCCACGGCGATGCGCCGTCCGGCCAGGCCGAGGGTCTCGACCAGCTGGGCCACGGAGGCCTCGGCCTCCAGGGTGCGCGCCTCGCCATTGAGCTGGATCTGCATGGCATCCTCCGGGGCTGCGATTTCGCGGGCCCATATTGTAGCGCCTCGGGGCGCCCCCGGGTACGGTAGGGCGCAGACCTGGCGGGGCCGATCTGGCAACAGGCCGCCGCGGGGCGCTGTGGCCCCATCCTTGGGCGCTACCTTTTGCCGTCCCTGGCAAAAACCCCGCTCTGGCCTGTCCCCAGCCCCTGCTCAGACATCACGGGAACACATCCCAACGGGAGAAAGACAGCATGCGGGATCGCGGCTGGTGGATGGCAGTGGCGCTGTGCGGCGCCCTGACGGTGATGGCCGGGGCCTTCGGCGCCCATGCCCTGAACGGCACCCTGACGCCGAGGCTGATGACGGTGTTCGAGACCGGGGTGCGCTACCAGGCCTGGCACACCCTGGCGATGCTCGCCGTGCTGGCCTGGCGCACCGCACGGCCGCTGGCCGGCCAGCGCTGGGTCCTTGGCCTGTGGCTGGCCGGCATGACGCTGTTCTCGGGCTCGCTCTACGCCCTGGCGATCAGCGGCGTGAAGGTGCTCGGCGCCATCACGCCGATCGGCGGCGGGCTGCTGATCCTCGGCTGGCTGGCGCTGGCCGTGGCGGCCTGGCGCAGTCAGTCGGCATCGGGCAAGGCATAAGTCGCGGTGACCAGCGCCACCGGCGCCTCCTCGCCGTCGGAGAACAGCTGCACCTCGCCCACCGCCAGCCGTCGCCCCAGCTTGAGCAGCCGGGCGTTGGCGATCAAGTCGCGATCGCCCCGCGGGCGACGCAGGAAGCGGCAGTGCAGGTCGCTGGTGACCGCCATCGGCTCGGGGCCGATCTGGGCCAGGATCGCCACGTAGAGGCAGACGTCGGCCAGCCCCATCAGAGTCGGGCCGGAGACGCTGGCACCGGGACGCAGGTGCTCGTCCTCGATGGCCAGGCTCATGGTGGCGCGGCCCTCGCCGACGCCCTCGATGGTGCCGGCACGCTGGGGAAACACCTCGTCGAGGAATTCCTCGATGGCGGCGGCGGTCATCACGGTCATGGGCGCGCTCCCTGCGGCTGAACGATGGCCACAAGATAGCCCAGCCCGCGCGCGACGCACACCCGGGGCATCTCCCTTTTCCCTTCTCTCGTTTTCTCGCCCCCAACGAAAGCCGCCCCCATGAAGGGGGCGGCGAACGGCATGCTGGCGAGAGGCGATCAGCCGGCCTTGTGGACGGCGCGCCAGTGGTGCAGCAGCGGCTCGGTGTAGCCGGAGGGCTGCTCGATACCCTTGAAGATCAGGTCCGAGGCGGCCTGGAAGGCGTGGGAGCCGGCGAAGTCGGCGCTCATCGGCGAGTAGGCCGGGTCACCGGCGTTCTGCTCGTCGACCACCTTGGCCATGCGCTCCAGGGTGGCGCGCACGCGAGCTTCGTCGACCACGCCGTGGTACAGCCAGTTGGCCACGTGCTGGCTGGAGATGCGCAGGGTGGCGCGGTCTTCCATCAGGCCCACGTCATGGATGTCCGGCACCTTGGAGCAGCCGACGCCCTGCTCGACCCAGCGCACCACGTAGCCGAGGATGCCCTGGCAGTTGTTGTCCAGCTCCTGCTGCAGCTCGTCCTCGGACCAGTCGGTGTTCTCGGCCACCGGCACGGTCAGCAGCTCGTCCAGCAGGTCCGGCTCGCCCTGGGCCTCCAGCTCGCGCTGCACCTCGGCCACGCTGACCTGGTGGTAGTGCAGGGCGTGCAGGGTGGCGGCGGTCGGCGACGGCACCCAGGCGGTGTTGGCACCGGCCTTGGGATGGCCGATCTTCTGCTCGAGCATGGCCGCCATCAGGTCCGGCATGGCCCACATGCCCTTGCCGATCTGGGCGTGGCCGCGCAGGCCGCAGGCCAGGCCGACCTGAACGTTGTTGCGCTCGTAGGCACCGATCCAGGCGGCGCCCTTCATGTCGCCCTTGCGCACCATGGGGCCGGCCTGCATGGCGGTGTGCATCTCGTCGCCGGTGCGGTCGAGGAAGCCGGTGTTGATGAACACCACCCGCGAGGTCGCCTCATTGATGCAGGCCTTGAGGTTGACCGAGGTGCGGCGCTCCTCGTCCATGATGCCCATCTTGAGGGTGTCACGCTGGAGGCCCAGCAGGTCCTCGACGCGGCCGAACAGCTCGTTGGTGAAGGCCACTTCCTTCGGGCCGTGCATCTTCGGCTTGACGATGTAGACCGAGCCCTCGCGGGAGTTGCGGGCCTCGCCCTCGCCCTTCTGCAGGTCGCGGATGGACAGCAGGCTGGTCATGACCGCGTCGAGGATGCCTTCCGGCAGCTCGTTGCCGTCGGCGTCCAGCACCGCCGGGGTGGTCATCAGGTGGCCGACGTTGCGCACGAACAGCAGCGAGCGGCCGGGCAGGGTCACCTCGCCGCCGTCCGGCGCGGTCCAGGTGCGATCCGCCGCCAGCTTGCGGGTGAAGCGCTTGCCGCCCTTCTCGATCGGCTCCTCGAGGTCGCCGGCCATCAGGCCCAGCCAGTTGGCGTAGACGCCGACCTTGTCCTCGGCGTCCACCGCCGCGACCGAGTCCTCGCAGTCCATGATCGAGGTCAGCGCGGCCTCGACGACCACGTCCTTGACGCCTGCCGCATCGGTCTTGCCGATCGGATGGGTGGCGTCGATCTGGATCTCCAGGTGCAGGTCGTTGTTGGCCAGCAGCACCGAGGTCGGGGCGTCGGTCTCGCCCAGGTAGCCGACCAGCTTGCCCGGCTCCTTGAGGCCGGTCTCGCGGCCGCCTTCCAGGCTCACCACCAGGTGGCCGTCGCGCAGCGCGTACTTAACGGCCTCGGCGTGGGAGCCGGTGGCCAGCGGCGCGGCACGGTCGAGCACGCCGCGGGCGTAGGCGATGACCTTCTCGGCGCGCTTCGGGTTGAAGCTGTCGCCGCGCTCGGCGCCGTCTTCGTCGGCGATGGCATCGGTGCCGTAGAGCGCGTCGTAGAGGCTGCCCCAGCGGGCGTTGGCGGCGTTGAGGGCGTAGCGGGCGTTGTTCACCGGCACCACCAGCTGCGGGCCGGCCTGCACGGCGATCTCGCGGTCGACCTTGGTGGTAGTGACCTTGACCTCGGCGGGGGCCGGCTGCAGATAGCCGATGCGCTCGAGGAAGCCGCGATAGGCGGCCATGTCACGCACCGGGCCTGAATTCTCGCGGTGCCAGGCGTCGAGCTCGGCCTGCAGGGCATCGCGCTCGGCGAGCAGTTCGCGGTTCTTCGGTGTCAGATCATGAAAGAGGGCGTCGACGCCGGCCCAGAAGGCCTCGGGATCGACGCCGGAGCCCGGCAGGGCCTGCTCATTGATGAAGCGGTCCAGCTCGGCGGCCACCTGCAGACGGTGGCGAGTGATACGTTGGGTCATGGGTCGTTCTCCTATGCGAGGCGTTTCGGCGCTCCCCAAGCGCCAATCGGCCGGACAGGCAATGGTGACTGCGTGGCCTCAGTATTGTGGAAAATACTTCCACATGTAAACCCGAAGCCTGCGAACCACCCCCGGAACTCGACCAATAGACGAGGCCGGAGACGTTGGAAGGCGACGCTGGTGACCGTCCCGACGGGACGCTAGCATGGGCATCCACACGGAGGACTCGATGACCGACTTCACCCCCCTGCAGGCGCTCGGCCCCATCGCCCCGGCCGACCCCGCCGGCCACCCGCTCCAGGGCTACCTGGGCCACTACGGCCTGGCGCCGCTGCTCGCCGAGCGGGTGGGCCTGCAGGTGGGGTACGTGGACGCCCACGGCTTCCGGCTGTGGACCCAGATCTGGCGCCCGCCATCGCCGCGCGGCACCGTGTTCGTGGTGCACGGCTACTACGATCATCTGGGCCTCTATCGTCACCTGCTCGAGTGCCTGCTCGAGCGCGGCTGGCAGGTGGTGCTGTGGGATCTGCCCGGGCACGGGCTGTCCAGCGGCCCCCGCGCCACCATCGCCGACTTCGATGACTATGGCAGCTGCCTGGACAACCTGCAGACCCAGTTGACCGCCCGCGACCTGGCGCCCCGGCCCTGGGTCGGCATCGGCCAGAGCACCGGCGCGGCGATCCTGGCCACCGACGCCCTGCGCCGGGGCGACGACGGCCACTGGAGCGGCCTGGCCCTGCTGGCGCCGCTGGTGCGCCCCTGGGGCTGGAACCAGTCGAGCTGGCTGCACCGCCTGCTGGGCCCCTTCGTGCGTTCGGTGCCGCGCCGCTTCCGCGAGAACTCCACCGACAGCGACTTCGCCACCTTCCTGCGCGAGAGCGACCCGCTGCAGCCGGACCGCCTGGCCATGGAGTGGGTGGACGCCATGCGCCGCTGGATGCCGCGGCTGCTGGCCATGCCGGCCAGCCCGCTGCCGACGCTGATCCTGCAGGGCGAGCAGGATCTGACGGTGGACTGGGAATGGAACCTGGAGGTGCTGACGCGCAAGTTCCCGCGGGCCGAGATCCATCGCCACCCCGAGGCCCGCCATCACCTGGTCAACGAGGCCGAACCGATCCGCCGGGTGCTGTTCGAGGAGCTCACGCGGTTCCTCGCCGGCCTCGAGGAGGCCGACATTCCCTCTTCCACCACCCGCAGGGTCTCCCGCCGATGAGCCGTCGCCGCTTGCCGCTGCTGCCTCTCCTCCTGCTGACGGTGCTGCCGCTCGCCGGCTGCGCCGTCGGCACGCCGGACGCTCCCCAGACGGTTCGCCAGGCCCTGTTCGGCCTCGGCGAACGCGCCGCGCAGCGGGTGGCCGAGGCGCCACCGCTGCCACGACCGTCCTCCGACGAGGTGCTGCTGCTGGCCGCCCCCGAGGTCGATGACGCGCTCGGCGTCGGCGAGAACCGCCTGCTGGAAAGCCTGACCCGCTCCCTGCTGGGCCTCGGCCAGGGGCCCCAGGTGCTCGACTGGCAGCCCGCGCTGGCCTCGGGCGCCGCGGCCAACCAGTGGCGGCTGGACAGCCGGCTGGTCAGCGCCGGCCCCCGGCTGGCACTGTCCGACCGGACCCTGCTGCCGTATCGCCTGGAGCTGACCCTGCGCCGCCCGGGCGACGCCACCCCGTTGTGGCAGACGCGGCTGGATGGCGCCCTGGACGCCACCGCGCTCTGACGCCGGGGGCCGTGCTTCGTCAACGCCCCTGCAGCAGCCGATCGAGCTGACGATAGCCGATCGCCTCGACCAGTTGCTCGCGCCCGGGGTGCGGCTCGCCGGCCAGGTCGGCCAGGGTCAGCGCCACCCGCAGCACCCGATGATAGGCCCGCGCCGAGAGATTGAGCCGCTCCAGCACCCCGGCCAGCCAGGCCCGATCCGCCCCGCTCAGTGCGCAGGCGGCCTCCAGCTCGCGACTGCCCAGCCGGGCATTGAGCGCCCCGCGCGCCCACTGCCGCTCCCGGGCCGCCTGTACCCGCTCGCGTACCGCCGCCGAGGGCTCTCCGCTCTCCCGGGCGGTCAGCTGCTCCGGCGCCAGCGCCGGCACCTCCACCTGCAGGTCGATACGGTCGAGCAGCGGTCCGGAAAGCCGCGCCTGATAGCGCTGGATCTGGGCGGCGGTGCAGTGGCAGGCCCGGCGAGGGTCACCGAGATGGCCGCAGGGGCAGGGATTCATCGCCGCCACCAGCTGGAAGCTCGCCGGATAGCGCCGCTCGTGGCTGGCGCGGGCGATGTGGATGCGCCCGGATTCCATGGGCTCGCGCATCACCTCGAGCACCTGGCGGGGAAACTCGGGCAACTCGTCGAGGAACAGCACGCCCCGATGGGCCAGCGAGATCTCGCCGGGCCTGGGCCGCGAGCCACCGCCGACCAGCGCCACCGCGCTGGCGGTGTGGTGGGGCGAGCGGAAGGGGCGCCGCCCCCAGTCCTCGTCGAGCGGCAGGCCACACACCGAACGCACCGCCGCCACCTCCAGGGCCTCGTTCTCGGTCAGCGGCGGCAGGATCCCGGGCAGGCGGCTGGCCAGCATGGTCTTGCCGGTGCCTGGAGGACCGGCCAGCAGGAGATTGTGGCCACCGCTGGCGGCGACCTCCAGGGCGCGCCGCGCCTGGTGCTGGCCACGTACCTCGGCGAGATCGGCACCCGTCGTCAGCGCCTCGGCGGGGCGCGACGCCCGATGGGGCTCGATCGGCGTCTGGCCCAGCAGGTGTGCGACCACCTCGAGCAGGTGATCGGCGGGCAGCACCTCGAGATCGCCCGCGAGCGCCGCCTCGTCGGCGTTGGCCCGGGGCACGATCAGACGCCGCCCGGCCCCGCGGGTGGCCAGCGCCAGCGGCAGCATCCCGGGCACCGGACGCAGCGCGCCGTCCAGGGCGAGCTCGCCCGCGCATTCGATCTCGGCCAGCGCCTCGGCGGCGATCTGGCCCGAGGCCACCAGCAACCCCAGGGCGATGGGCAGATCGAAGCGCCCGCCTTCCTTGGGCAGGTCGGCGGGCGCCAGGTTGAGGGTGATGCGACGCATCGGGAAGTCGAAGCCGGCGTTGACCAGGGCGCTGCGGACCCGCTCGCGGCTCTCCCGAACGGCGGTCTCCGGCAGCCCGACCAGGGTGATGCCGGGCAGGCCGTTGGCCAGATGCACTTCCACCAGCACCTCGGGAGCCTCGAGGCCGAGGCCGGCCCGGGTGCGAACGATCGACAGGGTCATCGGCGGTCCCTCGCGCGGTTCCTTTCCTCAGGTAAGTCCTAAGGCTAGTTCAGCGCGACGAGCCCCGCTCGGTGACGGTTCGGAATCAGCGCCCGGTCTCGCCGGCGCCGGCATCTTCCTCAGGGGTGGACGACTGCGCCTCGGCGGCCGCATCGACCGAGGCCTCGTCCGCCACGGCCGGCACCTCGCCGCCCGCGCGGTTGGCGTCCAGGGCCTCTTCCAGCGCGGCGACCTGCTTCTCCAGCGCCTCGACCCGGCCGCGGGTGCGCTGCAGCACGTCCATCAGGATGTCGAAGTCCTCCCGCGACACCAGCTCGAGCCGGTCGAAGGCGCCGCGCACCACCTGCTGAATGCCTTTCTGCACGTCTTCCGGCGCCTGGGAGGCGCCCTGCAGGCGCTCGCCGATCTGCTGGGCCAGGCGGCCGATGCGGTCTTGGCTGACCATGATGTCTCTCCTGAGTGGAATGGGCCTTAGGGGAATAGGGCTGACTCCAAGGATACGCAAGCCGCCCGGCGGGCGCATTCCCGGGTGGCGCGGGCCTCGCCCTCGGATGGTGCGAAGCGCTCGCTCACCAGCATCAATTCAGTGCACGGCGTCCATTCACGCCTGCACCAGCCTCTCTCTGCCGGGGCGCTATTGGCAATCAACGCCCTGAAAAATATGGCAAATCCAGTTCGATGGCACGGTTTAAGCAGATGCAGGGAAACCTGCACACACACCGCGCGGAGCAGCCCGCGCTCATCCAATGGGGAGATCCGGGATGAAGCTGATTACCGCCATCATCAAGCCGTTCAAGCTCGACGACGTGCGCGAAGCGCTCGCCGACAACGGGGTCCAGGGCATCACCGTCACCGAAGTCAAGGGCTTCGGCCGCCAGAAGGGCCACACCGAGCTGTATCGCGGCGCCGAGTACGTCGTCGACTTTCTGCCCAAGGTCAAGGTCGAGATCGCCGTGGACGACGGTCGCCTCGATACCGTGCTGGACGCCATCTGCAGCGCCGCCAACAGCGGCAAGATCGGCGACGGCAAGGTCTTCGTGACCCCCCTCGAGGACGTCATCCGCATCCGTACCGGCGAGCGCGGCGCCGACGCCGTCTAAGCCGACCGTCTCTCTCCCTTTCCTTCTGGAGTGACAGCCATGAACGAGTTGACCGAGCTGAGCTACGCGCTCGATACCTTCTACTTCCTGATCTGCGGCGTCCTGGTGATGTGGATGGCCGCGGGCTTCTCGATGCTCGAGGCCGGCCTGGTGCGGTCCAAGAACACCGCCGAGATCCTGACCAAGAACATCGCCCTGTTCGCCATCGCCTGCACCATGTACCTGCTGCTGGGCTACTACCTGATGTACTCCGGCGACGCCGGCGGCATCCTGCCCAACCTGGGCTTCCTGCTGGGCGACGACAATACCGTGGCCGCGGTGACCGCGGGCAGCGACGACGCGCCCTACTACTCCATGCGCGCCGATTTCTTCTTCCAGGTGGTGTTCGTGGCCACCGCCATGTCCATCGTCTCCGGTGCCGTGGCCGAGCGCATGAAGCTGTGGGCCTTCCTGGCCTTCGCCGTGGTGATGACCGGCGTCATCTATCCGGTCTCCGGCTACTGGACCTGGGGCGGCGGCTGGCTGGCCGAGGTCGGCTTCTCCGACTATGCCGGTTCCGGCATCGTGCACATGGCCGGCGCGGCCGCGGCCCTGGCCGGCGTGCTGGTGCTCGGTCCGCGCAAGGGCAAGTACGGCAAGGACGGCAGCATCTTCGCCATCCCCGGCGCCAACATGCCGCTGGCCACCCTGGGTACCTTCATCCTGTGGATGGGCTGGTTCGGCTTCAACGGCGGCTCCGAGCTGAAGGTCTCCGACGTGAGCTCCGCCAACAACATGGCCCAGGTGCTGGTGAACACCAACGCCGCGGCCGCCGGTGGCGTGATCGCCGCACTGATCCTGGCCAAGGCCTGGTTCCGCAAGGCCGACCTGACCATGGCCCTGAACGGCGCCATCGCCGGCCTGGTGTCCATCACCGCCGACCCGCTGTCGCCCAGCGCCCTGGGCGCCACCCTGATCGGCGCCTTCGGCGGCCTGCTGGTGGTGATCTCCATCGTCGGCCTCGACAAGCTGAAGCTCGATGACCCGGTCGGTGCCATCTCCGCCCACGGCGTGGTCGGCATCTGGGGCGTGCTCGCGGTGCCGCTGTCCAACGACGGTGCCTCCTTCGGCCCGCAGATCATCGGCATCATCGGCATCTTCGCCTGGGTCTTCATCGCCAGCCTGGTGGTGTGGCTGATCATCAAGGCGATCATGGGCGTGCGTGTCAGCGAGGAAGAGGAATACGAGGGCGTGGACCTGGCCGAGTGTGGCCTCGAGGCCTACCCCGAGTTCACCGTCTCCAAGGTGCACGGTGGTGGTGGCGCCTCCGGCCGTACCCGCAGCGAGGGCGCGAGCCAGGCCCAGGCAGCCGCCCGCTCCTGATCGCCCCGCCCTGCCGGCAACACGACATGGCCCCCTCGCGGGGCCATTTTTTCGTTCTTCTCTCCGTGGGTGTATGCTCTGGCACAATGACTCCGTCAGGGATGGCGAGTGGCGCCATCGGACACGAACAACGCGAGGAGAGACCCATGAAGCTGGTGACCGCCATCATCAAGCCATTCAAGCTCGACGACGTCCGCGAGGCGCTCTCGGACATCGGCGTCCAGGGCATCACCGTCACCGAGGTCAAGGGCTTCGGCCGCCAGAAGGGCCACACCGAGCTCTATCGCGGCGCCGAGTACGTGGTCGACTTCCTGCCCAAGGTGAAGCTCGAGGTCGCCGTGGACGAGACCATGGCCGAGCAGGTGATCGACGCCATCACCCAGGTCGCCAACACCGGCAAGATCGGCGACGGCAAGATCTTCGTCACCGCCCTGGAGCAGGTCATCCGGATTCGCACCGGCGAGACGGATAAGGACGCCGTCTAAGCTGCAAGCTGCAAGCTGCAAGCTGCAAGCTGCAAAACAGCAGCGTAAACGCCCGACACAAAGAAACCCCCGAAGGCATCAGCCTTCGGGGGTTTCTTGTAGCTCGGCGCTTGTAGCTCGGCGCTTGTAGCTCGGCGCTTGTAGCTCGGCGCTTGTAGCTCGGCGCTTGTAGCTCGGCGCTTGTAGCTCGGCGCTTGTAGCTCGGCGCTTGTAGCTCGGCGCTTGTAGCTCGGTGCTTGTAGCTCGGCGCTTGTAGCTCGGCGCTTGCCGCTTACTTCTCGACGAAGGCGCGCTCGATGACGTAGTCGCCCGGCTCGCCGAGGCGCGGCGAGATGTTGAAGCCCAGCTCGTCCAGCAGCGCGCTGGTCTCGTCGAGCATCGCCGGGCTGCCGCAGATCATGGCGCGGTCCTGCTTCGGGTCCAGCGGCGGCAGGCCGGTGTCCTCGGCCAGCTTGCCGCTGCGGATGTGGTCCGTCAGGCGGCCCATGGTGTGGAACTCCTCGCGGGTCACGGTCGGGTAGTAGACCAGCTTCTCGCTGATTTCCTCGCCCAGGTACTCGTGGGCCGGCAGCTCTTTGGTGATGAAGTCGGCATAGGCCAGCTCGCTGACGGTACGCACGCCGTGGATCAGCACGATCTTCTCGAAGCGCTCGTAAGCTTCCGGATCCTGGATCAGGCTCATGAACGGTGCCAGGCCGGTGCCGGTGGACAGCAGGTAGAGGTTGCGACCCGGCAGCAGGTCATCGGTGACCAGGGTGCCGGTGGGCTTGCGGCTGACCATGATCTGGTCGCCGACCTTGAGATGCTGCAGGCGCGAGGTCAGCGGGCCGTCCGGCACCTTGATGGAGAAGAACTCCAGGTGATCCTCGTAGTTGGGGCTGGCCACGGAGTAGGCGCGCATCAGCGGCTTGCCGTCGACTTCCAGGCCGATCATCACGAACTGACCGTTCTTGAAGCGCAGGCTGCGCTCGCGGGTGGTCTTGAAGCTGAACAGGGTGTCGTTCCAGTGATGAACGCTGAGGACTTCTTCCAGGGCGAACTTGCTCATGCCGGCTCCTATGTATCGCGAGGGCGCATATACCGAAAGCTCATAATTGCGCCGATTGATCTTTGCAGAGAATTCTAAGAGACGGCAGGATATCTGTTAAATGGGTTGTATGGATAAAGCTTATCTATACTCCAGATATACTAGCTCGGAGCCCCCTCCCATGCGCTATACCCTGCGCCAGCTCGAGGTGTTCGTGGCCGTGGCCCAGCACGAGAGCGTCTCCCACGCCGCCCGCGCCCTGGCGCTGTCCCAGTCGGCGGCCAGCACCGCCCTGGCCGAGCTGGAACGCCAGTTCGACTGCCGCCTGCTCGACCGCATCGGCAAGCGCCTCAAGCTCAATGCCCTGGGCTTCCAGCTGCTGCCCAAGGCCGTGGCGCTGCTCGACCGCGCCGAGGAGGTCGAGGAACTGCTGCGCGGCCAGCAGGGCATCGGCACTCTCGACGTGGGCGCCACCCTGACCATCGGCAACTACCTGGCCACGCTGCTGATCAGCGACTTCATGCAGCAGCACCCGGGCAGCCGCATCCGCCTGCAGGTGCGCAACACCCGCACCATCATCGACGGCGTGCGCCACCATGAGCTGGACCTGGGACTGATCGAGGGCCAGTGCGAGGACGAGGAGGTGATCACCCAGCCCTGGGTGGAGGACGAGCTGGCGGTGTTCTGCGCCCCGGGCCATCCGCTGGCCGGCCAGGGGCCGGTGGAGCTCGACCGGCTGCTGCGTGAGGACTGGATCATGCGCGAGGAGGGCTCCGGCACCCGGCTGACCCTGGAACAGGCCGCCCGGCACCGGCGCGGGCGCTTCAACACCCTGCTCGAGCTGGAGCACACCGAGGGCATCAAGCGCGCCGTGGAGTCGGGGCTGGGGATCGGCTGCGTCTCGCGCCTGGCGCTGCGCGACGCCTTTCGCCGCGGCAGCCTGGTGCCGATCCCCACCCCCGACCTGGACCTGAGCCGTCAGTTCGCCTTCATCTGGCATCGCCACAAGTACCTGGCCCCGGGCATGCGCGAGTTCCTCAAGCTGTGCCGGCAGATGACTGAAGGCATCCGCTGCAGCGACCAGATCGACCTGCCCCACCCCTCCTGAGGGTGAGGCAGCGGGCGAGCCCCTAGGCCGGCTCGCCGCGGCGGGCGCGGGCGTCCGGCAGCGCCGCGGTGGCGCCGTGCTGGCTCAGGGTGAAACCGCCCACGGCCTCGGCGAGGCGGTCGGCCTGCGCCTTGAGATGCTCGGCGGCGGTGGTCGATTCCTCCACCAGGGCGGCGTTCTGCTGGGTCATGTTGTCCAGCTCCGAGACCGCCACGTTGACCTGGCCGATGCCGTCGCTCTGCTCGCCGGTGGCGCTGGTGATCTCACCCAGCACGTCGGCCACGCGGGTCACGCTCTCGACCAGCTCCTCCATGGTCTCGCCGGCGGCCTGCACCTGGCGCTCGCCCTCCTGGGTGCGGGTCGCCGAGGTGTCGATCAGCTCGCGGATCTGCTTGGCGGACTCGGCGCTGCGGCTGGCCAGCTGGCGCACCTCGCCGGCCACCACCGCGAAGCCGCGGCCCTGCTCGCCGGCCCGGGCCGCCTCCACCGAGGCGTTGAGCGCCAGCAGGTTGGTCTGGAAGGCGATGCTGTCCATCATCTTCACGATCTCGGCGATCTGGCGCGACGACTCGGTGATGCCCTGCATGGTCTCGTGCACCTGGCCCATGGCCTCGCCGCCGCGGCGCGCCACCTCGCTGGCCGAGCTCGCCAGGCCGCTGGCCTGCTTGGAGGCATCCGCGGTGTGCTCCACGGTGCCGGTGATCTCCTCCATCGAGGCCGAGGTCTGCTGCAGGCTGGAGGCCGCGTTCTCGGTGCGCCGCGACAGGTCCTGGCCGCCCTGGGCGATCTCGGTGGCCGCCACCTTGACCGACTCGCTGCTGTCGCGGATGGTCAGCATCACCGACTCCATGCGCGCCACGAAGCGGTTGAAGGCGTTGGCAAGCTGGGTGACCTCGTCGTTGCCCTCCTCGGGCAGGCGGCGGGTCAGGTCGGCGTGACCGCTGGCCACGTGCTCCATGGCATCGCGGGTCGCCAGCAGGCGGCGGAAGGCGACCTTGAGCAGCGCGCCGAGGATCGCGGCGGCGCCCAGCGCCACCAGCACCAGAGTGATGGTCGAGGCGCTCATGACGCCACGCAGCCCGGCGGTGGCCTCGTGGTCGTCGAGGGCCACCACCAGCTGCCAGTCGGTGCCGCCGATGGGGCTGGCGAGCAGCCGCTTGTCGGCGCCGTCGAGATCGACGTGCTCGGGGATGTCGCGCTCGGCCAGCGCGGCGAGGCGGGCGGCGTCGAGCTCGGGAGAGAGACGCTCGACCGGCGCGAGGCTCAACGCCGGGTCGGGATGCGCCACCAGGGTGCCGTCGGCGCTGGCCAGGAAGGCCAGGCTCGAAGGCGTGGGCGCGATCCGGCCGACGATGTCGGCGATGGCATCGATCGCCACGTCGCCGCCGGCCACCGCCACCAGCTCGCCGCCGCGATGGAAGGGCGCGGCGAAGGTCACCACCAGCTTGTCGGAGGTGGCGTCTTCGTAGGGCGCGGTGACCACGACGTGACCGGCCTCCACGGCCTGCTTGTACCAGGGGCGCTGGCGCGGGTCATAGCCCTCCGGCGTCTCGCTGGCCGAGAACACCACGCCGCCCTCGGTGTCGCCGAGGTAGGTGTTCATGAAATCGCCGGACACGCGCAGCTGCTCCAGGGCCGGCAGCGGGTCGTCGGCCACGGCGGCGGCCTCCAGCGCCTCGAGCATGCCGCTGCGGGCATCGACCCACTCCTCGATGGCCTGGGCATTGCCCTCGGCCACCGCCTGCAGGTTCTGGGCGATCTGGTCATTGTTGTGGGAGCGGACGGTGAAGTAGCTGATCGCTCCGTTGAGGATCAGGGCCGCGACGATCACCGCCAGGGCGGCGAGCAGGATACGCGCGCGCAATGAAGTCAGCATGGTCACTCTCATGGGTAAGGGGGAGTTGGTCTTGTGCCGGTCCACGGGTGCCAGGAACCGGGAGCTACCCTGCTATCGGCCACGGCTCGCGTCGACTTTAGCCGTCGGCGCGAGCCGCCGATTTTCCCGCACCCTGCGGGGGGGCGCCCCAGACCTTTCAAGAAGGCGGCACTTTGGCCGATGATGGGGAGACGCCCATTTCCTCACCGATCCCGCGACAGGACGCATGAGCGACCCACAGCTTCCCCAGGAATATCCCGCTTCCCTCAAGGTGGTCGGCATCGGCGGCGGCGGCGGCAATGCCGTTCGCCACCTGATCGACACCACCGCCCTCGAGGGCATCGACGCCATCGCCGTGAACACCGACCGCCAGGCCCTCGAGCGGCTGCCACAGGGCGTGGCGATGCCCATCGGCAGCGCCACCACCCGCGGCCTCGGTGCCGGAGCCGATCCCGAGGCCGGCCGGCGAGCCGCCGAGGAGAGCCACGAGGGCCTGCGCGCGCGGCTGGCCGGCGCCGATCTGGTGTTCCTGATGGCCGGCATGGGCGGTGGCACCGGCAGCGGCGCGACCCCGGCCATCGCCGACCTGGCCCGCGAGATGGGCCTGCTGACCGTGGCCGTGGTGACGCGCCCGTTCGGCTTCGAGGGTCAGCGGCGCCGGCAGGCCGCCGACGAGGCCATCGCGGCACTGGACGGCCGGGTCGACTGCCTGGCGGTGGTGCCCAACGACCGCCTGCTGCCGACCCTCGGCCACGGCGCCTCGATGATGCGCGCCTTCGCCGCCGTCAACGACGTGCTGCGCGAGGCAGTGACCGGCATCGCCGAGGTCATCACCCGGCCGGGACTGATCAACATCGACTTCGCCGACGTGGCGGCGGTGATGCGCCGGCCCGGGCGGGCGCGCATCGGCACCGGCGAGGGCACGGGCGAGGGCCGCGCCGGCGCGGCGGTGCGCGCGGCCCTGGAGCATCCGCTGCTGGAGGCCACCGACCTGGCCGAGGCCGCCGGGGTGCTGGTCAGCATCACCGCCGGCGCGGACCTGAGCCTGGCCGACTTCGACGAGGTGGGGCAGCAGGTGGCCGAGCTGGCCGGCGAGGACGCCCTGCGGGTGGTTGGCACCGCCTTCGACCCCGACATGGAAGGACGCCTGCGGGTCTCGCTGATCGCCACCGGGCTGGAGGTCGCCCAGACGCAGGCGAAGCAGCCCCCGTCGCCGCGCCGATCAAGCCCGGCCGGCGAGCCGCGCCCGGCGCCGTCGTCGACCGACGCCCCAGAGCGAGAGGGAAGCGCAGAGCCGGAGGAACTGCTGGATCTCGACGACTTCCTGAACCGCCTCAAGCGCCGCTGACGCTCAGGGACGCGCTGAAGCGGCCGAGCGACGACGCCTAGGCGGTCGTCCGATCCAGGTAGCGCTCGCGGAAGGTCGCTCCCGGCACCGGCCGGCCGGTGAGGAAACCCTGGATCAGGGTGACGTGATAGGCGGCGAGCGCCTCGAGCTGGGCCTCGGTCTCCACGCCCTCGGCCACCACCCGCAGGCCGAGCTCCCGGGCCAGCCCGGTCACCGCGGCGAGGATGGCGCCGCTGCCCCGGGACTCCCCCAGGCCGCGAATGAAGCTGCGATCGATCTTCAGCGTCGTCACCGGCAGCTCCTGCAGATAGCTCAGCGAGGAGTAGCCGGTGCCGAAGTCGTCGATGGCGATGTGGCAGCCCAGGTCACGCAGGGCCGCCAGGGTGGCCACGGCCTGCTGGTGCTGGTCGATCAGGGTGCTCTCGGTCAGCTCGAAGCCGATCTGGCCCGGCGGCAGGCCATGCGCCTCGTAGAGCCGGCGCACCTCATCGACCAGGTCGGCCTGCCAGAACTGGCGCGCCGACAGGTTGATCGCCACCCGCGGCGGCGTCAGGCCGGCCTCGCGCCAGGCCTGCAGCTGGCCGGCCACCAGCTGCATCAGCCGTCGCCCCAGCGGCAGGATCAGCCCGGAGCGCTCGGCCAGCGGTATGAAGTCCCCCGGCGACACCTCCCCCAGCCCCGGCGCATGCCAGCGCAGCAGCGCCTCGGCGCCCTTGACCTCGCCGCTGTCGCGGTCGATCAGCGGCTGATAATGGACATCGAGCCCCTCGCCGGTCTCGGCGGTGTTGCGCAGCGCCGTCTCCAGCGCCAGGTGCTGGTGATCCTCGACATGCATCTCGGCGCGATAGAGCCGGTAGGTATTGCGCCCTTCCTCCTTGGCGCGGTACATGGCCGCATCGGCTCGCTTCACCAGCCGCTCGGGCGTGTCGCCGTCGTCGGGGTAGAGGCTGATGCCCAGACTGCAGCCGACCCGGAAGCGCTGCGTGCCCAGCTCGAAGGGCGCGCTGGTCGCCTCGATCAGCCGCCGCGCCACCCGGGTCACCTCGTCGACTTCCTTGACGTCGGGCAGCAGCACGATGAACTCGTCGCCGCCCAGACGCGCCAGGGTGTCGTCCTCGCGCAGGTGGTGCTGCAGGCGCTCGGTGAGCCGCACCAGCAGCTCGTCGCCCACGGCATGCCCCAGCGAATCGTTGACCTGCTTGAAGTGGTCCAGATCGAGGAACAGCACCGCCAGGCGCCGCCCCTGTCGATGGGCGTGGCGGATCGCCAGCGCCAGACGATCGTCGAGCAGGCGCCGATTGGGCAGGCCGGTGAGCGGATCGTAGTAGGCCAGGTGGCGCACCCGCTCCTCGTTCTCGCGGATATGGGTGATGTCGGTGAACAGCGCCGCGTAGTGGGTGACCTCGCCCCGCTCATCGCGGATCGCCGAGATCGTCAGCAGCTCCAGGTAGAGCTCGCCGCTCTTGCGCCGATTCCATATCTCGCCGCGCCAGAAGCCGCCCTGCTGCAGCGTGTCCCACATGTCCCGGTAGAAGACCGCGTCGTGGCGCCCGGAGGACAGCACCGCCGGCGTGCGGCCGACCACTTCCTCCAGGGAGTAGCCGGTCATGTGGGTGAAGGCCGGATTGACGAAGCGGATGCGCGTCTGCGGGTCGGTGATGATGATGCCCTCCAGCGAGGCATCGATGACCCGCTCGGCCAGCTGCAGGCTCTCACGCGACTCGGCCAGCGCCCGGTCACGCGCCTCGAGCGCCTCGCGCAGATCCTGCAGGTAGCCGTGCTCGACCCCGGAGAGCAGGTCCTGGAAGCCCAGCAAGCCGCTCACGCCGCCCGCCTCGTCGACAACCGCCAGGTGACGCACCCCCTCGCCGACCAGCGCATCGCGGGCGCGGATCAGCGGCTCATCGGCGCCGATGGTCAGCAGCGGACGGCTGGCCAGCTCGCCGACGCTCATCGAGCCCGGATGACGGGCGACGAAGCGCACCAGGTCGCGCTCGGTGAGGATGCCCAGCGAGCGCGAGTCGTCCTCCACCACGGCGGCCTCGGCGCCGGCGTCGCGCATCCAGCGCGCCGCCTCGGCCAGGCCGAGAGCGCTCGGCAGCACCACCGGCGAGCGGCGCATCGCGCCCTTGACCTCGCGGAACCGCAGATAGGGCTCGAGCCCCTGGTTCAGCGCCACGTCGCTCTGGGACACCATGCCCAACGGGCGTTCGTCGTCATCCACCACCAGCAGGTGGCGATAGCCCAGCTGAGCGAAACGCGCGGCGACCTCGCCCACCGACACGCCACGGTCGATGGTGACCACCGGCCGGCTCATCACCTCGCCGACCGGGCGGCGCAGCGACTCGGGGTCGGCGAAGTCGAGGGCCAGGCTGTCGCGCTCGGTCCAGATGCCGAGGGTCCGGCCCTCCTCGACCACCAGGATCGCGCTGCAGCGACGCTGACTCATGCGCGAGGCGGCCTCGCACAGCGGCGTGTCCGGCCCGCAGCTGAGCAGGCCGGTATGCATGATCCGTTCGACGGAGAGGGCGTGGGTGTTGAGCAGCTGATCCGAGTCCATTCGCTTACCGCATCGTGAGAGAACCTCTCAACCTAGCGCAGCGTTTCGTCTGGACGACAGTCAAGCCCGGCGCGTCCTTGACGACGATCAACAAACAGGCTGTTGCCCGGCTGACGCTTGGCCTCGGCCTTCAGTTCGGCCAGCACGTTGCCGATGTCCATGGCGGTTCTCTCTGCCCCGGGCGCGACGGCGTGATAGGCCAGCGACAGTGACATCAGCGGCACGAACCGTGCCCGCCCCTCACGGTCGTGGCCGTCGAAACCGCCGGCCTCGCGGTGCTCGAGCGAATAGAACTGCGGCGCGAAGTGGGCGAAACGCGCCAGGATCGCCTCACAGCGCGACTTCGCCGTCGCCTCCCCCAGCACCAGCATGAAGTCGTCGCCGCCCACATGGCCAACGAAACCATCGTCGCCAGATTCTTCCTGCAGCATGCGAGCCAGGGCCAGGATGACCTGATCGCCGCGGGCATAGCCGTAGACGTCGTTGTAGGCCTTGAAGGCGTCGAGATCCGCATAGACGGCGACGAAGGCCTCTCCGCGGGCCAGGCGCGCAGCCAGCGTATCGTGGATCGCCTCGTTGCCGGGCAGCCCGGTGAGAGGGTTGGCCTGGCGCGCCGCACGCACCTGGAGGGCGGTGATCTCGCGCAGCAGGTCGACGATCTGCCCCAGGCCGCGATAGCGGCCGTCATCGTCGACCACCACGAAGTCGTCGCGGCTGCCCTTGGCGGATTCGGTGACGCGCCGGCTCAGCGCCTCCAGCGGCATCGAGGCCTCGGCCACCAGCATGCGGCGATCCATCAGCTCGTCGATGGCCCGCCGGGCATGCAGCGAGTGGCTGAAGGGGTTGGCGAACACGCCCAGGAACTCGTGCTGGCGCACCACGCCCACCGGCCGGTCACCATCGTCGAGCACCGCCAGGCAGCGCAGCTCCGGGTCATGACGGAAGCGTTCCACCACCTCGGGCACCCGGGTGCCCTGACGAACCGGCGCCAGATGCCGGCACAGCATGGCGGCGGTGGTGCCGAAGGAACCGGAGACCTCACGTCGCGCCGGCAGTGAAGGCTCGAGCCGGGTCGGCGGCTTCGCCGCCGGGCGGGCGAAGTGATAGCCCTGCATCAGCGTGCAGTTCATCTCCCACAGGCAGCGCTGCTCACCCTCGGTCTCGATGCCCTCGGCGATGACCTGGCAACCGAGGCTCCGCGACACCTCGAGCAACGAGGTCAGGAACTGGCGCTTGCCCGGATCGTGATCGATACCCTGGGCGAAGTGGCGATCGATCTTGACGAAGTCGGGGCGCAGCTCCGCCCAGTGACGCAGGCTCGAATAGCCGGCGCCCAGGTCGTCCAGCGCCACCTGGAAGCCCATGCGCCGGTAATGGTCGACGGCCTGACGCATCAGCGCATAGTCGTGGATCGGCAGGTGCTCGGTCAGCTCGATCACCACCCGCTCCGGCGACAGCCCCACGCCGTCCAGGTAGGCACGGGTCAGGCCCTCGCGGAAGTCTCGCTCGAGCAGCGAAGCCGGCATGACGTTGAGAAACAGCCGTCCGGGCAGCCCGCATCGCGCGAAGGCCTCGATGGCCCGACGGCGGCAAAGCAGATCCAGCTCCAGCAGGCGTCCTGTCTCCCGAGCGCAGTCGAACAGCGCCACCGGCGAGTGCAGCGGCGACCCCGCGGGGCCGCGTGCCAGCGCCTCGTAGCCGAAGATCCCCTGGCAGCCGGCATCGACGATGGGCTGGAACAGCGGCGTGATCGCGCCCTCGTCGAGTATCCGCGCCAGCTCGTCGACCTGTTCGGCCGTCACCCGGTGTTCTGACACCGCCGCTGAAACGTCGTGGTCATCCTGCATGCAATGCCCCCTCAGGCCGGCATGGCCTCCAGTGCGCGAGGGTCGGACGAGGCCGGCTCCGTCGCGTCGTCCTCGGGCGTCGGCGCCTCCGCCGTCGCCAGGGTGAAGCCTGCCGTGAAGCCCCGCATGCGTTCGGCCTCTTCCTCCAGGGTCGCGGCGGTCCGCTCGGCGCGCTCGACCATGTCGCGGTTGCGCTGGGTCACGCTGCCCATCTGGTGCATGGCCTGATTGACCTGCTCGAGGCCCTGGCGCTGTTCGTCGGAGGCGTGGGCAATCTGGTCGACCCGTTCACTGACGCCCTGGATGGCGGCGACGATGCCGGTCATGTCCTCGCCGGCCCGGCGCGACAGGCCGTTGCCGCGCTCCACGCTGCTGCGCGAGGCCTCGATCAGATCGCGAATCTCGCGGGCGGCGCCCGCCGAGCGCGAGGCCAGCGAGCGCACCTCGCCGGCCACCACGGCGAAGCCGCGGCCATGTTCGCCGGCTCGCGCCGCCTCCACCGAAGCGTTGAGCGCCAGCAGATTGGTCTGGAAGGCGATGTCGTCGATCATGCCGACGATCTCGCCGATCCGCTGCGAGCGGGCATGGATATCATCCATGGTGGCGACGAAATCGGCCACCACCTCGCCGCCCTGGCGGGCCTTGCCGGTGGCCTGCTCGGCCAGCCGGTTGGCCTCGCCCACATGGGTGGCGTTGTCGGCCACCGAGGCGGTCATCTCGTCCAGGCTGGCGGTGGTCTGCTCCAGGGCGGCGGCCTGCTGCCGGGTCCGCGAGGCCAGCTCCTGGTTGCCTTCGCTCATGTCGCCGGCACCGTCCAGCACCCGGTCGCTGCCGTGGCGCACCCGTGCCACGGTGGTGGCGAGCGCCCGGCGCATGCCGTCGAGCTCGCGATACAGCTGGCCGATCTCGTTGTTGCTGCGCGCCTCCACCAGGGTGGCCAGGTCGCCGTCGGCGATGCGCCGGAAATGCGCGATCATCCGCGACAGCGGCCGGAGCACGTTGGCCCGCACGCCCCAGATCACCACCAGCACGATGGCCAGGGCGCCGCCCAACGCCGCCAGCAGCGCCAGGTTCAGCCAGCCGGCCACCGCCGAGAAGCGCTCGGCCAGACCGTCCCCACGCTCGACGGCACCGGCGAAGAAGGCATCGGCGCCGTCCATGAAGGCCTGGCTCATGTCGCTGACCCGGGACTGGCCGGAATCGTAGCCGCCCGCGTCCCCCTCCTGCAGCAGCATGAGCTGCAGCGAGAGCCCGGTACTGAACAGCGACTGGAAGCGTGAGGCCAGCGCCTCGCGGGCCTCCTGTTGCGACTCGGCCACTGGCAGAGCCTGGAAGCGCTCGAAGGCCGCCTTGGCCTGATCCATGTGGCGCTCGGCCTGTTCGAGGATGGGCCCCGGGCGGTCGAAGGAAGGCACCCGCACCAGGTGAGCGGCGCGATCCATCGCCACCTGGGCGCGCAGGGTGGCGATGTAGGCGCGGTTCAGTGCCCGGGACTGGGCGACCTGGACGTCGCGCAGCGTGTCGAAGGCACTGCGGCCGTGGTGGTTGGCGTAGAGGCCGAGGGCTCCGGTACCGAGGATGATCGCGGTGAAGGCGATCAGCACCAGGAACCAGCTGAATCGGATGGTCATTCGATCGAGGAGGCGCATCGGAAAACCTGTCGCTGATGAAGGGGCGGGCACCGGGCCCGCAGGAAGGCATGCCCGGCGTTATATCAGCGATTTATGACATTAAGATTTCGTCGACTTCTTCCATGAATGGCAGCGAAACAAAAGGCATCTCACGCTATCGCTGCCATTCAAGATATCTCGTCCGCAGCCGATAACTCGCTCCGTGTCCAACCCTCATGCTCAACGAGAGACCCTTATCGAGAAGGAGCGTCTTCCATGTCAGATGCCGTTAACGAAATCAGCGCGAGTCGCACGACCCAAACCCCCGACGGCAGCACGCCGCGCCGCCGGGTGGAGCAGGTCCTGGCCGGCTGGCTGCCGCCCGAGGAAACCGCCGCCACAGGATCGGTGAACCAGGGCGAGCTGGTCGCACCGGTGCAGCGGATCAATGAGGTGATGCGCCCCTACGGGGTGGAATTCGAGCTCAGCGAGACCACCTCGCGAGTGGTCACCCGCCTGGTGGACCGGGACACCCGCGAACTGATTCGCCAGATCCCTGCCGAGGAGGTGATGCGCGTCGCCGAGCATCTGGAGGAACTTCAGGGCAGGCTGATCGATCTGGAGGCCTGATCGAGCGCGATCAGACCTGCATGTTCATGATGTCCTTATAGGCCGTCACCAGGCGGTTGCGGACCTGGAGCCCCATTTCCGAGGCGACGCTGGCCTTCTGCATGTCGACCATGACGTCGTTGAGCTCGACGCCCGGCTCGCCAGCCTGGAAGGCCTTGGCCGAGTCGGCGGCCTGGAGCTTGAGCTCGTTGATGCGCTGGATCGAGGACTGAAGCTCGCCGGCAAAGCCGCCGTTGCCCACGGCGGTGTCGAGCTGCTGCCCCTTGGCGGCCTCACCGCCGGCCTGGGTGGCCAGCGACTGCATCTGGGCGAGCGCCGAGGCGAGAGCGGGTGAACTCATCGGGAACCCCTGTGATGGACATGGTGATCGATGGAAGCCAAGGCTAGCAGCGCGCCCTTGGCCACCATGCCGGCAATTGACGCGCAAAACTCGGGTTTTTCATACCTTTGGCGTGACACCCCCTGCGGATAATGGCCGTCATCACAGTTCCGCCCCGGACGGGCGGCGAATCGCGACGGACGGGAACGCAGTCGATGCCTTCATCTAGAGCCCAGGGTCCAGGCGTCATCTCCGACGGGAGGCCCGCATGAGCAGTGGCGCCTCCGCCACCGGCGGCCAACAGGCCCAGACCTCTCCCTTCGCGCAGCTGTCCCGGCAGCTGCGCGGCAGCCCCCTGATCGCCCTGCTGATCGTCGGCGCGGCCGTGGTCGCCATCGCGGTGGCGCTGCTGCTGTGGGCGCGCAGCCCCGACTATCGGGTGCTGTTCAGCAACCTCAGCGAAGCCGACGGCGGCAGCATCATCAGCGAGCTCGACAGCCGCGGCATCCCCTACGAGTTCAGCGCCGGCGGCCAGGCGCTGATGGTGCCCGGCGACCGGGTCCACAGCCTGCGCCTGCAGCTGGCCGAACAGGGCCTGCCACGCGGCGGCAACGTCGGCCTCGAGCTGATGGAGAACCAGGCCTTCGGCATCAGCCAGTTCGCCGAGCAGGTCAACTACCAGCGCGGTCTCGAAGGCGAGCTCGCCCGCTCCATGGAATCGCTCGGCCCGGTGGCCGGCGCGCGGGTACACCTGGCGCTGGCAAAGGACTCGGTCTTCGTGCGCCAGCGCGAGCCGGCCAAGGCCTCGGTGGTGCTCAACCTGCAGCCCGGCCGCACCCTCGGCGAGGGCCAGGTGGCCTCCATCGTGCATCTGGTCGCCAGCAGCGTCCCCGACCTGGCCGCCGATGCGGTCACGGTGGTCGACCAGAGCGGCCGACTGCTCTCCACGCCCGATGGCGGCGGCTCGGGGCTCGACGGCACCCAGCTCGACTACGTCGCCGAAGTGGAACGCGCCTACCAGCGCCGCATCGAGACCATCCTGGCGCCGATCCTCGGCCGCGGTAACGTCAAGGCCCAGGTCACCGCCCAGGTCGACTTCTCCCGACGCGAGGAGACCTCCGAACGCTACGGCCCCAACCAGCCGCCCAACGAGGCCGCGGTGCGCAGCCGCCAGACCAGCCTCAACGTCAACGGCAACGGCGATCTGGCCCAGGGCATTCCCGGTGCGCTCAGCAACACGCCCCCCGGCGCGGCCCCCTCCCCGATCGATGCCCAGGGCGAGGACGCCGAGCAGGACCAGGCAAACGACGAAGAGGGCGGCACGACGACCGAGCAGCGCCTGAGTCGTGATGACGTCATCAACTATGAGGTCGATCGCCAGGTCTCCCACGTCCAGCATCGCCGCGGCGGGGTCGAACGCCTCTCCGCCGCCGTGGTGGTCAACTATCGCGAACGCCTCGACGAGGACACCGGCGAGCTCGTTCCCGCGCCGCTCGACGAACAGGAGATGGCGCAGATCGAGCGTCTGGTACGCCAGGCCATGGGCTACTCCGACGCCCGCGGCGACCAGGTCGCGGTGGTCAACAGCGCCTTCGCCGCCGGGGACGACGCGGCCAGCGAGCCGGCCTGGTGGCAGCGCAGCGACGTCCAGCAGCTGGCCTTCGCCCTGGGCCGCTACCTGCTGGTGGGCATCGCCCTGCTGCTGCTCTATCTGCTGATCCTGCGGCCCTTCATCCGCCGTTACACCGAACAGCCCGCCCCGGCCAGCCTGCCGGCATCGCCCGGCTTCCAGGCCCGCGTGGGCGGCGACGAGGACGACGAGCACGACCGCGCGGCCGACGAGGATCACGACGATGAAGCGGCGAACGAAGAGAGCCCGGCCTCGCGGCGTCGCAAGCGTCGCGCCACGACCTACGAAGCCAACCTCAATGATCTGCGCGAGATGGCCCAGGAGGACCCGAGCATGGTGGCCATGATCGTTCGCGGCTGGATGAACAAACATGACGAGTAATGCGATGACCGGCCTGCGCCGCAGCGCCATCCTGCTGCTGGCCCTCGACGAGGACAGCGCCGCCGAGGTCTTCAAGCACATGTCCAACAAGGAGGTGCAGGCGCTGAGCATGGAGATGGCCACCATGAGCCAGGTCTCCCACGAGGAAATGCGCCAGGTGCTGCAGGACTTCAGCAACGAGACCGAGGAATTCATCGCGCTGAACCTCAACTCCAGCGACCATATCCGCTCGGTGCTGACCAAGGCGCTGGGCAGCGAGCGCGCCTCGAGCCTGATCGAGGACGTCATGGAGAGCGCCGGCAACAACTCCGGCATCGACGCGCTCAACCTGATGGAAGCCTCGATGGTGGCCGAGCTGATCCGCGACGAGCACCCGCAGATCATCGCCACGATCCTGATCCACCTGGAGCGGCACCAGGCCTCGGACGTGCTGGAAGCGTTCGACGACAAGCTGCGCAACGACGTGGTGCTGCGCATCGCCACCTTCAGCGGCGTGCAGCCGGCGGCGCTGCAGGAGCTCACCGAGGTACTCACCGGCATGCTCGACGGCCAGAACCTCAAGCGCAGCAAGATGGGCGGTGCCCGCACCGCGGCCGAGATCCTCAACCTGATGAACAGCAACCAGGAAGAGGCCGCCATCGAGACCGTTCGCTCGCACAGCGAGGACCTGGCGCAGAAGATCATCGACGAGATGTTCCTGTTCGAGAACATGGTCGACCTCGACGACCGCAGCATCCAGATGGTGCTCAAGGAGATCGATACCAACTCGCTGGTGGTCGCGCTCAAGGGCTCGCCCGAGACGCTCATGGACAAGTTCCTGCGCAACATGTCCCAGCGCGCCGCCGACCTGCTGCGCGAAGACATGGAGGGCCGCGGGCCGATCCGCGTTTCCCAGGTGGAGGCCGAGCAGAAGGCCATCCTCCAGGTGGTGCGCCGCCTGGCCGACTCCGGCGAGATCGTGCTGAGCGGCGGAGACGACACCTATGTCTGAGGCCGGCTGGAACGACGAGACGCCCTGGCGCCGCTGGCGCATGGGCGAGCTGCGTCAGCCCGAGCCGAAGGCGGCCTCGACACCAGACCCCAGGGCCGCCGCCCGACAGGCCCGCGAGGCGGAGGCCCGTCGCCAGCAGCAGGCCCTCGAGCAGCTGCGCGAGCAGGCCCGGCAGGAAGCCCGCGAGGAGGGCCTGCGCGAGGGACGCGAGGCCGGCCACGCCGAAGGACTGGCCCAGGGCCTCGAGGAAGGCCGCCGGCAGGCTCGCGAGGAGCTGGAGCAGCGCCTCGAGGAGTCGCTCGCGCCGCTGCTGCCGCTGGCCCGCCACTTCGAGGAAGCCCTGGCCGATCTGGACGAGGCCCTGTCCGAAGACCTGGTCGACCTGGCCCTGACCACCGGCCGCCAGCTCGCCGGCGACGCCCTCGAGGCGCGCCCCGAGCAGGTGCTGACGCTGATCCGCGAGCTGCTCCACAGCGAGCCGCCGCTGATCGGCCAGCAGCGCCTGTGGCTGCATCCCCGCGACCTCGAGCTGGTCACGCAACACCTGGGCGAGGAGCTGGAGGCCGCCGGCTGGCGACTCCAGCCCGACGACCAGCTCAGCCGCGGCGGCTGCCGGGTGACCAGCGAGCGCGGCGAGCTGGACGCCACCTGGGAGACCCGCTGGCAGGCGATCCAGGACCAGCTGCGCCGGCGCCAGCCGCCGACCGACACCGACGAAGACGAGGCGTGAGTCGACCGCGATGAACGACACCGCTCCCACCAACCGCCACCAGGCCAGCTGGCAGCGCGCCCTCCGCGGCGTGCGCCGGCGCATCGAGCCGCTGCCGACCAGCCGCGCCAGCGGTCGGGTGGTGCGGGCCACCGGCCTGGTGATCGAGGTGGTGGGCCTGCAGGTGGCGCTGGGCAACGCCTGCCGCATCGAGCTGCCCGACGCCCGGGGGCGGCTCGGCCGTCACTACGCCGAGGCCGAGGTGGTGGGATTCGACGGCGAGCGGCTGTACCTGATGCCGCTGGCCGAGATCAGCGGCCTGCGCCCCGGCGCCCGCGTCTTCCCGCTGGGCGACGGCAGCGACGGCGCCGCCCGCCGTTTCCCCCTTGGCGAGTCGCTGCTGGGCCGGGTGGTCGACGGCAATGGCGCGCCGCTGGACGACCAGGGCTCGCTGGACGAGGCACCCCGGGCGCCGCTGGCCACGCCGCCGCTCAACCCGCTGTCGCGGGCGCCCATCGATACCCAGATCGACGTCGGCATCCGCGCCATCAATGCCCTGCTCAGCGTCGGCCGCGGCCAGCGCATGGGCCTGTTCGCCGGCTCCGGCGTCGGCAAGTCGGTGCTGCTCGGCATGATGGCCCGCTACACCCGGGCCGACGTGATCGTGGTGGGGCTGATCGGCGAGCGCGGCCGCGAGGTCCAGGACTTCATCGACAACATCCTCGGCCCGGAGGGGCGCCGGCGCGCCGTGGTGGTGGCGGCCCCGGCCGACACCTCGCCGCTGCAGCGCCTGCAGGGCGCCGCCTACGCCACCCGCCTGGCCGAGGGCTTCCGCGATCAGGGCAAGAACGTGCTGCTGATCATGGACTCGCTGACCCGCTACGCCATGGCCCAGCGCGAGATCGCCCTGGCCATCGGCGAGCCGCCCGCCACCAAGGGCTATCCGCCCTCGGTGTTCGCCAAGCTGCCGAGCCTGGTGGAACGCGCCGGCAACGCCGAGCGCGGCGGCGGCTCGATCACCGCCTTCTACACGGTGCTGACCGAGGGCGACGACCAGCAGGATCCGATCGCCGACTCGGCCCGCGCCATCCTCGACGGCCACGTGGTGCTGTCGCGCACCCTGGCCGAGGCCGGCCACTATCCGGCCATCGATATCGAGGCCTCGATCAGCCGCGCGATGACCGCCATCGTCGACGCGCCGCAGCTCGAGCAGGCACGCCGCTTCAAGAGCCTGTTCGCGCGCTATCAGCGCAATCGCGACCTGATCAGCGTCGGCGCCTACCATCCCGGCCACGACCCGCAGCTGGACGAGGCGGTGAATCGCTATCCTGCCCTGGAGGGCTTCCTGCAACAGGGCATCGGGGAGTGCGCCGACCTCGATGCCTCGCGTCAGGCACTGCTCGGCGCCCTGGGAGGCAGGCCATGAGCCGCACCGCACTCGACAACCTCACCGAACTGGCCCGGGAGGCCCGCGACCAGGCCGGTCAGAAGCTCGCCGGCGACCGTCGCAGCGCCGACCAGATCATCGCCCAGCTGGAGTCTCTGCAGCGCTACCGAGCGGAGTACGCCGCTCGCCTCCAGACGGCCCTGCGTGACGGCATCGATCCGGCCAGCATGCACAACTATCAGCGCTTCCTGGCCTCGCTGGACGACGCCCTCGCCCGCGCCCGCCAGGCCCTGGTCGAACAGCAGCGCCGCGTCGAGCGCAGCCAGCGCCACTGGCAGCAGGAACAGCGCCGCCTGAGCGCCTACGACACCCTCGCCGAGCGGCGAGCCGATGCCATGCGCAAGGCAGAACAGCGGCGCGAACAGCGCGCCACCGACGAACTGGTGACCCAGCGCTGGCTGCGCCGGGACAGCGTACCGAGCGGCTACTAGGCGGCCGTCAAGGAGAACCACATGGACATTCAGCAGTTGCTCACCGCCCCCTCGGGCCAGACCGCGAAGGGCAGCGCCTCGGGCCATGCCGCCGGCCTGACCGGCGGCGACTTCGCCAAGGCGCTGGCCTCGCTGTCACCCCAGGCCGGCACCCAACCCGCTCCGGCCAGCGGGGCGGAGTCGTCACCGCTGGCCGCTCGACTGCCGCAGGAGACGGCCGCTGCCGACGGCGTGACCCTGCCCGAGCGCCTCCAGCATCTGCTGGCTTCCGCCGCCGAGGGTGACGACGTCAAAAAGGAACTGGAAACGCTGCTGGTCTCGGCAGGAGATGGCGCAGAGGCCTCGGCGTCGCTGCGTCAGGCCCTGGCCTCGCTCGCCAATGACGACGGTCTTCCCGAGAAACTGCAGACCCTGCTGGCCTCCGTGGCCGACGGCCAGGACCCCGCCATCGCGCTCCAGGAATGGAAGGCCGCCGCGGACGCATCCGAGGAGACTGTGCCCCCCGAGCTCGCCGCCGCCCTGCAGACGCTGATGACCCAGCTCACCCCGGGACAGAGCGCGGGCCAGGCCCGGGCGACGCCCGCCACGACTCCCCAGGCCCCGGCCAACGGTGCCCCGTCGCCTCTGCCCGGCCTCGCGGCCCCATCGACCAACCCCCTGCTCGAGGCCACCCAGCCCCGTGCCGACGCCGCCCCCAACGCGGCAACCTCGGCCGCGCTGGCCGCCGCCGAGGCGGTACGCCAGGCCGCCGGTGGCGCGCCGGCCACCCCCGCCACCACCTCGTCGCAGGCCATGATCGAGGCCCTGGCCGCCCGCCAGCAGAGCCCGGGTGGTAACGCTCAGGAGGCACCGCTGCTCGCGGGCGGTTCCGTTCCCGGCGGCCAAGGCACCCTGCCGCTGACGCCCTCGACGAGTCCCGGCAGTCTCGCCGCCACGGCCCAGCAGGCCAGCCTGAGCGCGCCGGTCGGCAGCCAGTCCTGGCCCCGCCAGCTCGGCCAGCAGCTGCTCCAGTTCGCCCGTCAGGGCGGCGAGCAGCGCATCGAGATGAGGCTGCACCCGGCCGAGCTGGGCCCGCTGTCGGTGACGCTCAAGGTCGGCGATCAGGGCGCCCAGGCGCACTTCCTGTCGGCCCACGGCCAGGTGCGCCATGCCCTCGAGCAGGCGATTCCGCAGCTGCGTGAGGCGCTGGCCGAACAGGGCATCTCCCTGGGCGAGACCTCGGTGGGCGAGCAGCGCCAGGGCGGCACCGAAGGAGAAGGCCGCCGATTCGCCGACGCGGCCGCCGGCACGAGCGGAGGCGAGAGCGACTCATCCGCAGAGACCGTCACGCCCGCGGCGGCTCCCGGCAGCATGATCCTGGACGGCCGCGTCGATCTCTACGCCTGATCGGGCAGGTCGCAAAATCCGGAGATGGCCCCGTTCATCGGGCCTGTTCGATTCATCGTGCCGCCCTCGCGGGCGGCATAATTCCCCGCTATCGGCAGAATATTCAGCATAGGAACGGTAATGGCGACATCCAGCGGAGGTTCCCGGAAACTGCTGTGGCTACTGGTGGTGCTGGTGGTGATCGCCTCCTCGGCGGCGGCCACGGCCCTGTTCATGGTCATGAGCGGCGACGGGGACGACGGCAAGGCCATGGCTCAGGAGCCCGAGACCATCGAGCACAAGGCCCCGATCTTCGTGGAGATCGAACCCTTCACCGTCAACCTGGCCGACGACGACTACGGGTCACGGCTGCTCTACGCCGGCATCTCGCTCAAGGTTGCCGACGAGCAGAGCCAGGCGCTGCTGACCGAACACATGCCCGAGGTGCGCAGCCGCCTGCTGATGCTGCTCTCCGGCAAGCAGGCCGCCGACCTCGCCTCGCAGGAAGACAAGCGGCGCCTCGCCGAACAGGTGAAGGCCACCCTCGAGGCACCGATGGTGGAGCCGCAGCCGGAACTGGCCATCGAGAACGTGCTGTTCACCGAATTCATCGTGCAATGACGCCGGGCCCGTAGCGACCATGTCTCAAGAAGATCTGCTCTCCCAGGACGAGATCGACGCCCTGCTCAAGGGCGTCAGCGGGGACGACGAGCCCGCGGAGGGCCAGGACGGCCAGCCGCAGGTCCGCCCCTTCGATCCGGCCAACCAGCACCGCATCATCCGCGAACGCCTGCATGCCCTGGACATGATCAACGAGCGCTTCGCCCGCTACTTCCGCATGGGCCTGTTCAACCTGATCCGGCGCAGCGCCGACATCACCGTGGATTCGGTGAAGTACCAGAGCTACAGCGACTTCTCGCGCAACGTGCCGGTGCCCACCAACATCAACATGATCGCCATGAAGCCACTCAAGGGCTCGGCGCTGATCGTGTTTCCGCCGAACCTGGTATTCATGGTGGTGGACAACCTGTTCGGCGGCGATGGCCGTTTCCTCACCAAGTCCGAGGGGCGCGAGTTCACCAACACCGAACAGCGCATCATCCAGCGCATGCTGCAGCTGGCCATCGAGGCCTACGGCGACTCCTGGAAGTCGGTCTATCCGCTGGACATCAGCTTCCTGCGCAGCGAGATGCAGTCGAAGTTCGCCAACATCACCAATTCGCCCAACGAGATCGTGGTCAACACCAGCTTCAATCTCGAGGTGGGCAACCTGGCCAGCAGCTTCCAGATCTGCATGCCCTACTCGATGATCGAACCGCTGCGCGACCTGCTGACCAACCCGGTCAACGAGGGCCATCAGGATCAGGACGGCAGCTGGTCGAAGCGCATGGCCGGCGAGCTGCGCCAGTCCGAGATCGAGCTGGTGGCCAACTTCGCCGACATCCCCTCACGCATCTCCCAGGTGCTGGCCCTCAAGGCCGGCGACGTGCTGCCGCTGGAACTGCCCGAGACCGTGACCGCCAGCGTGGACGGCGTGCCGGTGATGGAATGCGAATACGGCAGCCAGCACGAGCAACGTGCCCTGCGGGTGCGTCGACTGTTCGATCACGCGGCGGGCCACGCGCCGTCCAGCGCCTTCGTCAAGGGGGCTCAGCCGACATCCAAGGAAGCCAAGCATGACTGATCCCAACAAGCCCGACGATCAGAACCTCGACGACGAATGGGCGGCCGCCATGTCCGAACAGGAGGGCGATGCCACGCCGAGCGAGGAGGAGGATCCCTGGGCCGCCGCCATGGCCGAGCAGGCCGCCGCCGAGGAAGCCGAGGGTGACGATGCCCCCGCCGCGGACAGCGGCGCCGCAGCGCAGCCGGCCAGCGACAGCGTCTTCCAGCCGCTGGAGGGAGGCCAGGACAAGGCGGTGCCCCGCGATCTCGAGATGATCATGGACATCCCGGTCAAGCTGACCGTGGAGCTGGGTCGCACCAAGCTGACCATCAAGCAGCTGCTGGAGCTCGCCCAGGGTTCCGTGATCGAGCTCGAGGGGCTGGCCGGCGAACCGATGGACATCCTGATCAACGGCTACCTGATCGCCCAGGGCGAGGTGGTGGTGGTGGATGACAAGTACGGCATCCGCATCACCGAGATCATCACGCCCTCCGAGCGCGTCCAGAAGCTGAATCGATGAGCGAGAGCGCATCCGGTGCCGTCGCCGATGGCCTGGGCGGCGGCGAGGCGCTGATCGGCATGGCCACCCTGGGCAAGACCGCCGCGGCCCTGGCGCTGGTGCTGGCGATCATCGTCGCCTGCAGCCTGCTACTCAGACGGCTCAACGGTGGCGGGCGCGGCCAGGGCCAGCGTCCGCGCCTGGTGGGCAGCACCAGCATCGGCCAGCGCGAGCGGGTGGTGATCGTCGAGGTCGAGGGCACCTGGCTGGTGCTGGGCGTCGGCGGAGGCCAGGTGAACAAGCTCCACGAGTTGCCGGCCCCCGAGTCGCCGGCGACAGCTCCCGCCTTCTCCGAGGACGACGGCTTCGCCGCCCGCTTCGCCAAGGCCCTGCGTCACAACGCCGGGCTGGGCCGACACGACCGGGATCGCCCATGAACCGTTTCGCCACGCGTCACGCCCGCTGGTGGCTGCTGGCCCTGCTGCTGGTGCCGGGTCTGGCCCTGGCCCAGCAGATCCCCGGGCTGATCAGCCAGCCGATGGAGGACGGCGGCCAGCGCTGGTCGCTGTCGCTGCAGACGCTGCTGTTGCTCAGCTCGCTGGCCTTCCTGCCGGCGGCGGTGCTGATGATGACCAGCTTCACCCGCATCATCATCGTGCTGGGCCTGCTGCGCACCGCCATGGGCACCCAGGCCACGCCGCCCAACCAGATCCTGCTGGGCCTGGCGCTGTTCCTGACCTTCTTCATCATGGCCCCGGTGTTCGGCGAGGTGTACGACCAGGCCTGGGTGCCGCTGTCCAACGGCAGCATCGCCTTTCCCGAATTCCTGACCCAGGCCCAGGGCCCGTTCCGCGAGTTCATGATGGCCCAGACCCGCGAGCCGGACCTGGCGCTGTTCGCGCGCCTGGCCGACGTCGGGCAGATGCAGGGCCCGGAGGACGTGCCGCTGCGCGTACTGGTGCCGTCCTTCGTGACCAGCGAGCTGAAGACGGCCTTCCAGATCGGCTTCACCATCTTCATCCCCTTCCTGATCATCGACCTGGTGGTGGCCAGCACGCTGATGGGCCTGGGCATGATGATGGTGCCGCCGGTGACCATCTCGCTGCCCTTCAAGCTGATGCTGTTCGTGCTGGTCGACGGCTGGCAGCTGATCATAGGCTCGCTGGCGGAAAGCTTCTACGTGTGAACGCCCGGAGACTGCCATGACCCCCGAGACGGTAATGACCATCGCCTACCAGGGCATGCGCGTGACCCTGCTGCTGGCGGGCCCGCTGCTGCTCACCGCCCTGTTCACCGGCCTGCTGGTCAGCCTGTTCCAGGCCGCCACCCAGATCAACGAGATGACCCTGTCGTTCATCCCCAAGATCCTGGCGGTGTTCGCGGTGCTGGTCCTCGCCGGCCCCTGGCTGCTGAGCCTGATCACCACCTTCACCCGCGAGCTGTTCGACAATATCCCCAACATGGTGATGTAGGCCATCATGGTCGAGATCACGTTCGACCAGCTGCACGGCTGGCTGGTCGCCTTCCTGTGGCCCTTCTGCCGCATCACCGGGCTGATGCTGACTTCGCCGATCTGGGGCCACTCCGCCATGCCGCGCCAGGGCAAGATCGCCCTTGCCATGGCGCTGACCGTGGTGATGGCGCCGGTGCTGCCGGCGATGCCGGAGGTGCCGCTGTTCTCATGGGCCGGGCTCGGCATCATCGTCGAACAGCTGCTGGTCGGCGCCGCCATGGGCATGGTGATGCGCGTGACCCTGGTGGTGGTGCAGGCCACCGGCGAGTTCATCGGCCTCAAGATGGGCCTGGCCTTCGCCACCTTCTTCGACCCGGCGAGCGGCACCAACATGATGGTGCTGTCACGCTTTCTCTACATGATCACGCTGCTGATGTTCCTGGCCTTCAACGGCCACCTGATGGTGCTCGAGCTGCTGGCCTCGAGCTTCGAGACCCTGCCCATCGGCCTGGGGCGCTACGACCCTGCCGCCTTCGAGATGCTGGTCCGCTATGGCGGCACCATCTTCTCCTCCGGCATGCTGCTGGCCATGCCGCTGATCGCATCGCTGATGATCGTCAGCCTGGGGCTTGGCATCCTCAACCGCTCGGCGCCCCAGCTCACCGTGTTCAGCATCGGCTTCCCGGCCTCGCTGACCATGGGCGTGGTGCTGCTGATGGTGCTGATGACCGACCTGGACCGCTTCCTCGAACGCCTTTTCCGTCAGGGCCTCACCTTCCTCGGGGAATTCCTCGACGTCCTGTCACCGCTGGCCAACTGAGCGCGGCATCAAGCACAAGAACCGCCCTGCCGGGAAACAACAGGGCGGGACAAGGGGCCTTGGCCGGCAGGCAAAACGGATCAGAGATACTGGAAGAGCGACATGCCCTTCATGTTGGCGAAGGTCTGCTGGGACGCCTGCAGACCGACCTGACGCAGGCTGTATTCGGAGATCGCCTCGACGTAGTCGAGATCGACCAGATCGGACCGGGTCTGCTCGTAGTTCAGGGTGCGGTTGCTGCTGACGCCATCCACCACGTCCAGCTCGTTGAGACGCGCCCCCATGGAGGCCCGCTCCGTCAGGACGGTATCCAGATGGTCGTCCAGGCTGTCCATCTCGACGCCCAGATCGCCGCTTCCGGACTCCAGCTTGCCAATGGCCGACTCCAACGTGGTGAAGAGTGCGGCATCGTCGCCGTCGGCGCCGAAGATGTCGCCACCGCTGGCACCCACCGGCATCAGGCGAGAAGCATCGATGCGCTGCTCGCGCACCTTGTCGTCTCCTTCATAAGTGACCGTGCCACCGCCCTGAACGAAGGGCGCCTCGTCGTCCTTGTAGCCGCCGAACAGATAGTTGCCATTGCCGTCGGCGGCGTTGGCCTGGCCAAGCAGGGTGTTGTAGACCCCTCTCAACTCATAGGCCACGGACTGCCGGTCCGCCTCGCTGAGGGTGTCGTTGGCGCCCTGGATCAGCAGCGTCTTGGCGCTGGTGATCGAATCGCTGACGCTGTTGAGCACGCTCTCCGACTGTTCGAGGGCCGTTCGTGCACTGACTCGCGAATCGGTGTACTGCTCGGTAATGGCCAGCGACTGACTGACGCCCACGGCCCGAGCGGCCGCCTGGGGATCGTCGGACGGGCTCGTCACCCGGCGACCGCTGGCGATCTGCTGGCTGACGTCGTTGAACTTGGCCTGCTGCTGATTGAGCGAGCCGACGCTCTGATTGAAGATGGTGAGGGTACTGATGCGCATCTCGTGAGACTCTCCCTATCAACCGCGCAGACCGAGCACGGTGTCGAGCACCGAGGTGGCGGTATCGATGACCTTGGCGTTGGCCTGGTAGTACTGCTGGTAACGGATCAGGTTGGCCGCCTCTTCATCCAGGTTGACCCCGGACTCGGACTGCTGGACGGCCTCCAGCTGCTGGCTGAGCCCCTGCTGGGCCTCCAGATTGACCTGGACGATATTGGTCCGGTTGCCGACGTCGCTGACCAGGGAGGCATAGGCCTCGCTCAGCGAGGCCGAACCGCCCACCACGCTCTTCTGCTGAATATCCTGCAGGGCCAGGGCGTTCTCGTTGTTCCCAGAGCCGCCCCCCGGACCGGCCGCGGCGATCCTGTCGGTATCGCCGATGGCGCTCTCCAGGCCACCCGCGGCACGACGAACCGGCTGGACCACGAAGCGATCGTTGTCGGCCAGGCCGGCAGGATCGTCGAAGCTCAGGGTCAGGCCGCCGAAGCTCAGCTCGCCGCCGGCATAGTCGACGTCGGCGGCCTCCAGTACGGCCCCGGTGTCCTCGCGCATCACCTCGAAGGCCGGCGCCGCGGCGTCGGTGACGCGCACCGTATAGTCGGTGGCCTTGAGCTGATCGATGCTGTCGGCATCGAAGGCCGCCCCGGCGATCTCGGCGGTGCCCGTGTTGCGCTCGGCCGAGAAGGCTCGCGGCTCACCGATACTGAAGAACTCGCCGCCCGCGTCGCCGTTCAGGTCGATGCCTTCGGCATGCTGTCGGTTGACCGCCACCGCCAGCGAGACCGCCATCTGGCCGATCTGGTTCTGGGTCTTGTCCAGGGTCTCGGCTCGGAAGTCCATCAGCCCGCCCAGAGTCCCGCCGCTGATGGCGTCCTCGTCCAGGGCTCGGACGTTGCCGCTGGAGTCCGGATAGCCGACCACGGTGCGCTGAGGATCTTCCGGCGAGGCCATGGCTTCCAGCTTGAAGCTGCGATCGCCCATCACCAACGGCTGGCCATTGGGCAGGCTGACGTTGTAGGACTTGCCGTCCTGGATGTTGAGACGCAGGTCCATGCGCTCGCTGAGCTCGTGGACCAGCTGGTCGCGCTGGTTGAGCAGCGCATTGGGCGCCTCGCCCTGCTTGGCACGTGCCAGGGCGATCTCGCGGTTGATCGAGCCCAGCTGCTCGGTGGTGTTGTTGATCTGGGTGACCTCGTCCTCGATCTGGCCGTTGATGCCGTTCTGCATGTCCTGGAGGTAGCCGTCGAAGGAGCGGAACTGGGCGCTCAGGGTATCCGCCGAGCCGAGCACGCCCTGGCGGGCGGCCGGGTCGGAGGGTGCGCTGGCCAGGTCCTCCATCGAGGAGAAGAAGTCCTGCATCAGCGGCGAGAGCCCGGCGGCCTCGTCGGCCAGCAGGTTGTCGATCTGCTCCACCTGGGTGCCGTAGGTTTCCAGCGCGCTGGTCTTGCTGGTGGCGTCATTCAGCTGGTCGGCGACATAGCGGTTGAACTGGCGCTGGATATCGTTGACCTGCACCCCGCCCGTGCCCGTGCCGCTCTCCCCCAGCACGGTCACCTCGCGGTTGTAGCCGGGCGTGTAGACGTTGCTGATGTTGTTGCTGGTGGACGCCAGGGCGTTCTGGGCGGCGTTGAGGCCGCTGAGGCCGGTGGAGAAGATGCTCATGACAGATGTTCCCTTTTGCCGATTCTCTGGCTATCGGCCGCGGCGGGCCGGACTTGAGGCCGAATGTCCTTGAGCCGGGGACTGAAAGCCCCCGGGAAAATGCCGATCAGCGTGACGCCAGTCGCTGGCCCTCGGGCAGTGGCCCCAGGGTGTCCATGACCGCGATCAGCTTGTCGGCATAGGCCGGGTCGGTGGCATAACCGCCGCGCTGCAGGGCCCGGGCCGCCTGGTCGGGCGTCGCGGCCGAACTGACGCCGGCATAGCGAGGATTGTCGCCGATCAGACGGGCGTAGTCGGCGAACGCTGCCTGGAAGGAGTCATAGACGCGGAAGCGATCGCGCACCGCCTGGCGACGGCCGTCGATCACCTCATGGGTCAGGATCTCGGTGGTCTCGCCCTGCCAGCGGCTGCCGGCCTTGATGCCGAACAGGTTATGGCTGTTGCCGCCGTCGGCGGTGGGAATCTCGCGCCGCCCCCAGCCGGTCTCCAGCGCCGCCTGGGCGAGGATCAGCTCGGCCGGCACGCCGCTCTCGCGGCTGGCCTCACGGGCCGGGCCGGCGAGCCTGGCTAGGAAGGCCTGAACGTGCTCGGGCCGGTCCGCCATCGCGGCCGGATCCGCCACGGCGGACGCCGGCTCATCCACGCCGGTCTGAAGCGCCTCGAGGAAGGAGGTCGGCGCCGATGACGCGTCACCCTCGGCCCGCGCGCCAGTGTCCGGCTCGGCCATCAGCGCATCGGTCAGCGGGCGCGGCGTGCCGCGGGGAATCCCGGCGATCAGCGCCTCGATGTTGCGGTGACTCGAGGCCGAGGCATCGCGCCCGCCGACCGAGCCCTCGAGCTGGGCCACCAGCTGGTCGGCCAGCCCCAGGCCACGCTCGGCCACGCTCTGCGACCACTGCTTGTCGAGCATCTCCTGATACATGTCGCCGGCCTGGCTCTGGAGCAGCCCCGAGGTCGGCACCGCCTCGCGCATGCTCTTGACCATCATCTGCACGAACAGGGCCTCGAACTGCTGGGCGGCGCCCTTCAGGCCCTCGCCGGAATCATTGTGCTTGAGGCGCTCCAGGCCCTGGATGTCCAGGGCGAACTGGCCGCGGGCGGTGTCGGGAGCATCCAGGCTCATCAGATGATCTCCAGTTCGGCGCGCAGCGAGCCCGCTTCCTTGAGGGCCTCGAGGATCGACATCAGGTCGTTGGGCGTGGCACCCAAGGAGTTGAGCGCGTCGACCACCTCCATCAGGTCCGCGCCCTCAACGACCTTGAGGGTGCCGGGCTGCTGCTGGATGCTGATCTCGGCATCCTGGGTCACCACGGTCTGGCCGTTGCCGAACGGGTTCGGCTGGCTGACGTCCACGTCGCTGTCGATGACGATCGACAGGTTGCCCTGGGCCACCGCTGCCCGGCGCAGGGCCACCTGGCCGTTGAGCACCACCGACCCGGTCCGCGAGTTGAGTACCACGCGGGCCGGTTCCTCGGTGGGCGTGACCTGGACGTTCTCGACCCGGGCCATGAAATTGACCCGCGCGTTGGGATCGAGTGGGCCGTCCAGGGCGATCACCCGGGCGTTGCGGGCCGAGGCCACGACACGACCGAACTCCTGGTTGATGGCGCTGACCGCCCGCTGGGCGGTGCCGAAGTCGTCGGTCTGGAGCTGCAGCTCGAGCAGTCCGCCGTTGGCGCCCAGGTCGAGGGGCACCTCGCGCTCCACGGTGGCGCCGTTGGCGATGCGCCCCCCGCCTTGCTGGTTGACCTGCACGCTGGAACCGCCGGCCGCCGCCCCCGCACCACCGACCAGCAGGTTGCCCTGGGCCAGGGCGTAGACGCTGCCGTCGGCGCCCTTCAGCGGGGTCATCAGCAGGGTGCCGCCGCGCAGGCTGTCGGCGTTGCCCACCGAGGACACCACCACGTCGAGGTTCTGCCCGGGGCGGGCGAAGGCCGGCATCTCGGCCGTGACCATCACCGCCGCCACGTTGCGCAGCTGCATGTTGGTGCCCGCCGGCACGGTGATGCCGAGCTGGGAGAGCATGTTGGTCAGGCTCTGGCCGGTGAAGGGCGCCTGGGTGGTGCGGTCGCCGGTGCCGTCGAGCCCAACCACCAGGCCGTAGCCGACCAGGGCGTTGTCGCGCACGCCGGCGAAGCTGGCCAGCTCTCGCAGTCGCTCGGCCTGGGCCGGCAGTGCCAACAGGATCATCGCCACGAAGGCCAGCCCGGAGGCCAGCCGCGGAAGTGCGCCCAGCGCGCGTCGAGTGCCGGTCATCATGCCACTCTCCTAGAAGGGCGAGACGTTGAGGAAGAAGCGCTGCAGCCAGCCCATGTGCTGCGCCTCGTTGATGTAGCCGTCGCCGACGTACTCGATGCGGGCGTCGGCCACCGAGGTCGAGGGCACGGTGTTCTCGCCGGTGATGTCGCGGGGATTGACCACCCCGCCGAAGCGGATGAACTCGGTGCCCTGGTTGATGGCGATCTGCTTCTCGCCGCGCACCCGCAGGTTGCCGTTGCCCAGCACGTCGATCACGGTCACGGTGATGGTGCCGGTGAAGGAGTTGTTGGCCTGGGAGCCACCGCCGCCCTGGAAGTCGCTCTCCCCGGAGACATCGAAGCCGTACTCCGCCAGGGTATCGAGGGCATCCGGCAGCTGGGCCAGCTCGAGGCTGGACGAGCCGTTGCGGTCGGCGTTCGAGCGGGCGTTCTTGCTGGCGCTGACCTGTTCGTCCAGCACGATGGTCAGGATGTCGCCGATCATCCGCGGACGACGATCCTCGAACAGCGGCTGATAACCGCTGCGCGGCTGGTAGATGGCCCCGTTGGCGCGCGCCATCGGCCGCTCCGGAATCTCGATCCGCTCCTGCTCGCCGACCACCGAGGCGTGGGGAATCTGCGCACAGCCCCCCAACACCGCCAGTGCCACGACCAGCAGCCAGCGCCATGCACCACCCGGAATCATCCCGCTCATGCCCTCGCCCTCCGGTCCATCACTCGCCTCACAGCTGGGCCAGGCGCGAGAGCATCTCGTCGCTGGTCTGCACGGCCTTGCTGTTGATCTCGTAGGCACGCTGGGTCTGGATCATGCTGACCATTTCCTTGACCACGCTGACGTTGGAGGTCTCGACGTAGTTCTGCATGATGCTGCCGGTGCCGTTCATGCCGGGAATATCCTCGGTGCGCGGCCCGGAGGCGGTGGTCTCGGCATACAGATTGCCGCCGAGGCTCTCCAGCCCGGTGGGATTAACGAAGGTGGAGAGGGTGACCTGGCCGACTTCCTGAAGCTCGCTGTCGCCCGGCACCTTGACCGACACGATGCCATCCTCGCCGATGTTCACCGACAGGGCGTTCGGCGGGATGACGATGCCCGGCTCCAGTGGATAGCCGTTGGCGGTGACCATCTGGCCGTTCTGGTCCAGCTGGAAGCTGCCGTCACGGGTGTAGGCGGTGGTGCCGTCCGGCATCATCACCTGGAAGAAGCCCCGGCCCTCGATGGCCAGGTCACGGCTGTTGCCGGTCTGCTCGAGCCCGCCCTGGGTGTGCAGGCGCTCGGTGGCCACCGGACGCACGCCGGTACCGACCTGCATGCCCGACGGCAGCCGGTCCTGGGCGTTGGTCTGAGCACCGGGCTGGCGCAGGTTCTGATACAGCAGGTCCTCGAACACCGCCCGGGACTGCTTGAAGCCGTTGGTGTTGACGTTGGCCAGGTTGTTGGAGATGACGTCCAGCTTGGTCTGCTGGGCCTCCAGGCCGGTCTTGGCCGTCCATAGTGACTTGATCATTCTGGTTCCCTCATGTTCGTTCGGCTCAGCTCAGCGAGAGCAGGCTGTTGGCCCGCTGATCGTTCTCGTCGGCGGTGCTCATGACCTTGGTCTGCATCTCGTAACGGCGCGCCACGTCGATCATCGACACCATGGTCTCCACCGGATTGACGTTGCTGCCCTCGAGCGCACCGCTGATCAGCTTGGCATCGTCATCCGCCGGCAGCAGGCCGGGCTGGCCGTCCTGGCCGGGGGGGCGAAAGAGGCCATCGACGCCGCGCTCCAACCCATCGGGCCCCGGCGTGGCCAGCTTGAGGCGACCCACCGGCACCAGGGCGTCGGGCCCCTGGCCGGGGGCGATGGCACTGATCGTGCCGTCGGCGCCCAGCGAGACCTGCGCGCCCAGGGGCACCTGGACGGGGCCGCCCTCGCCGATCACCGGATGGCCGGCGCTGCGCAGCAGACCGTCGCCATCGACCTGGAGGTCGCCGCGGCGGGTGTAGGCCTCGGTGCCGTCGGGGGCCTGGACGGCGAGCCAGGCATCGCCCTTCATCGCCACGTCCAGGGTGCGGCCGGTGCGGGTCATCGGGCCAGACGAGGTATCGGCGCCCGGCGTGGATGCCGCCACCGAGGCGCGAGTGTCCAGGCGCCCGTCGCCCTCCACCGGCACCGCGCGCATCGCATGCAGCTGGGCGCGAAAGCCGGTGGTCGAGGCGTTGGCCAGGTTGTGGCTGACCACCGCCTGCTGCTCCATGCTCTGGCGCGCGCCGCTCATGGCGGTATAGAGGATGCGATCCATGACTCAGCCTCCCGGGCTTAGCGGCTCAGGTTGATGGCGGCCTGCAGGACCTCGTCCTGGGTGGAGATGGTCTGGGAATTGGCCTGGTAGGCCCGCTGGGTGACGATCATGTCGACCAGCTCGCTGGCCAGGTCCACGTTGGAGGTCTCGATCGCTCCCGAGGTGATGGTGCCCAGCACGCCGGTACCGGCCTCGCCGACCAGCTCCTGGCCCGACGCCGCGGTGGAGCGCCAGGCGTTGTCGCCGACCGCCTCGAGCCCTTCCGGGTTGCGGAAGTTGGCCAGGGCGATCTGGCCGGCCGGTATCGACTGCTCGTTGGCGTAGTTGCGCATCACGGTTCCGTCGTCCTGAATGGAGATGCCCACCAGGGCCCCGGAGGTGTAGCCATCCTGGGTCAGGGAGTTGGTCGCGGAGGTATTGCCGAACTGGGTGGAGCCGGTGATATCGAGAGCGAACGCCATATCGGCCGGGCCGGCGCCAAGCGGCGTCGTATTGTCAGCGGTCACGTTGATGGCCGGCATGTTGCCCACGTTTGCCGCTGCGCCATTGATGGTCTCCAGCTGACCATTGGTGTCGAAGGCCACCGTGAAGTCGTTGGCGGCGTTGTAATGGCCATCCATGGCCACCTTGGCGTTCCAGGTATTAGCTTCTTCGACCGGCGAGAGGTCAGCCGCGGCAGGCTGTGGTGTCAAGGCCGTCCCCCCTTGGTCCTCGTACGTACCACCGTTGTCATAGACACGATTGCCGGTAGAAGCATCGAGGAACACATCGCGAGGGGTAGCCTGGCTGTTATCGACCAGCTGCGCCTTCTGGTAGTAGACGGTGACGTTGCGCGGATTGCCCAGCGAGTCGTAGACCGCGAAGTTGTTCGAGAACTGATAGTCGAGGGTCTGCTCGGTGCCCGCCGGGTCCGTCATGTCGGTCGAGACCGTGGCCTGGCTGAGTCCTTCACCGACCGTCTCACGCGCATCCAGGTTGAAGGAGGTCGCGACATTGGCCGTCGCACTGGCCGGCATGTCGTCGGCGGGCACCTGAATCACCTCGGGCTGGCCGCCGGCCTGGACCTCATTCGCGGCATTGAGCCCGTAGCCCATGATCCGTGCGCCCTGGGCATTTTCCAGGTAGCCGTCGGCGGTCATGGACAGCTGACCGTTGCGCGAGTACACCACTTCGCCTTCCTGCTGGAAGCGATAGAAGCCGTCGCCGCTGATCGCCAGGTCCAGGTTGCGGCCGGTGTTCTCTATATTGCCGTCGCTGAAGTCCTGCAGCACGGCCGAGACCTGTGTACCCAGGCCGGTGGAGCCGGCATAGATATCGGCGAACTGGGCGCCGGAGCTCTTGTAGCCCACGGTCTGGGAGTTGGCGATGTTGTTGCCCAGCACGTCGAGGCTGGAGGAGGCGGCGTTCAGGCCGCTGAGCGCTTGTGAGAAGCCCATGTCGTGTTATCCCTGCGTTATCGAATCATGAAAGGTGCTGAGCCGACCCGCCCCTCGAACCGGCCCCGACGCATCACAGAATCTGCTTGATGTCCCCAAGCCCCACCTGGCCGTAGACGGCGCCGAGGTCGAGCCGGACATCACCGTCCGGGGACGGCGTGACGCTGTTGACCATGGCGTAGTTGAGCGACTCGACCGATACCGGGCTGTCGCCCTGGCTGGCTTCGACGCGGAACTGGTAGGCACCATCGGCGGCGACCTGGCCGTCGCTGGTCTTGCCGTCCCAGCTGAAGGACTGCACGCCGGCGTCCATGGCCCCCAGGTCATAGGCATTGACCACCTGACCGGCGCCGTTGGTGACGGTCACCTTGACCCGGTCGGCCGGGGCGGCCAGCTCGACGCCCATGGGCGTGGTGGTCACGTCACCCGCATCGTTCTGGTCGAGCAGCACCCGGTTGCCGGGCACCATCACGCCCTGCCCGATCAGCGCCGTGGCCTGCAGCGTGCGCCCGGCGTCGATCTGGCTGGTGATCTCGGACAGCGAGTCGTTGAGCTTCTCGATGCCGCTGACGGTGTTGATCTGCGCCAGCTGGGAGGTCATCTCCTCGTTTTTCATCGGATCCATCGGATCCTGGTTCTTAAGCTGGGTCACCAGCATGGTCATGAAGTTGTTGCGCAGCTCGTCGGACTGGGCAGACGTCAGCCCCGAGCCGCCGCCGGCCCGGTTCGCCCCGGAGGCGCCGCCATTGAGGCCGTTGAGCACGCCGGAATCGATGGTGGATGCCATGGGATCAGCCCTCGCCCAGGGTCAGGGTCTTGAGCATCAACTGCTTGTTGGTGTTCATGACCTCGACGTTGGCCTGATAGGAACGGGAGGCGGAGATCATGTTGGCCATCTCCGCCACGGGATCGACGTTGGGCAGGCTCACGTAGCCCTGCTCGTCGGCCAGCGGGTGCTCGGGGCGATACTCCCGGCGCAGCGGCGCCGGGTCCTCGACCACCTCGCGCACCCCGACGCCACCCACGCCACGGCGCGAGGCGGCTTGGCTCTCGAACATCACCTGCTTGGCGCGATAGGCCTCGCCGTCGGGGCCGGCCACGCTGTCGGCGTTGGCCAGGTTGCTGGCGGTGACGTTCATGCGCTGCGACTGGGCGCTCATCGCCGAGCCGGAGATATCGAACACGGAAAACATCGACATGCCACCGCTCCTTATTCGGGTTGCATGGCCTTCTTGAGGCCCTGGATACGACTGTTGAGGAGCGTCAGCGAGGCCTGATAGCGCACCGAGTTGTCCGCGAAGGCGGTGCGCTCGCGGTCCATATCGACGGTGTTGCCATCGAGGCTCGGCTGGTCCGGCACCCGATAGAGCAGCTCCCCGCGCGGCGACGGCATGCCCTGGCCGGCCAGATGGCCGCCGTCGGTGCGCGCGAGCGACAGCCCGCCGCCCGCACCGGCACCGCCCTGACGGGTCGCCTTGGCCAGTTCGGCACCGAAGTCCATGTCGCGGGCCTTGTAGCCCGGGGTATCGGCGTTGGCGATGTTGCTGGCCAGCACCTTCTGTCGCTCATGGCGCAGGCTCAGGGCCTGCTGGGAGAAGTTGAGGGAGGCTTCGAGCTGATCGATCATCCGGCACGCTCCGGAAAAGGAAATTCGTCGACGATGGAGAATAGCCACGGTGCTGTCAGCCCAAAGGATCGAACAGCCTTCGATAGCCGGGCCATTTCACGGCATCCCCCGTCGAAGCGAGCGCTAGACTGCCGTCAGGAACTTCCTCCGAGCGTGCCCATGTCCCGATTGATCCGCCGCTGCCTGCTACCGCTGTTGCTGCTGGCCGCCCTTCCGGCGTCGGCGGAGGACACGGCGATGCTCGACGCCGTGCGCGCCTTCCTGACCGCCGAGGCCGCTCCGCTGGGCGACGAGGTCAGCGTGACGCTCTATCCGCCCGCCGCGCACTTCCCGACCTGCCATCAGCCGACCCCCTTCCTGAGGGACACGTCTCGCGCGCCGCTGGGGCGGCTGTCGGTGGGCGTACGCTGCTCGGGCGAAGACCGCCGGACGCGCTACCTGCAGGCCGAGGTCAGCGTGATCGGCCGCTATCCGGTCACGGCGCATGCCATCGAGGCCGGCACGCGGCTGACGCGCGACGATCTGGAGGAACGGCGGGGAGAGCTCGATCGGCTGCCCAGGCGGGCGCTGCGATCCGTCGAGGCGATCGTCGGCCAGGAGGCGCGCCGCTCGCTGGCGGCGGGTCGTGCGATCCAGTCCCACCAGGTGCGGGCACCACGGCTGGTCGAGCGCGGCGCGAGCGTGATCCTGGAGGCCGGCGGCCAGGGCTTTCGCGTCACCCGCCAGGCCGAGGCGCTCGGTGCCGGCGGTCGCGGGGAGCGTATCCGAGTGCGGCTGGACGACCGCCGCATCCTCGAGGGGCGCATCATCGGTCGCAACCGGCTGGCCGTGGAGGGCTGACCCGGACTGGCCGTTACCCCCGGCCGGGCATTAAAGTGTCGGCTTCGAGTGCCGATAGCTCGAATAACGCACCGCTCACGAGGCCTTTCACCGTGAAAGTCGACAATCACCATCCCCTGCGCCCCGGACAGGTCGAGTCACGCGACACGACGCGCCAGACCCGGGAAACGCCCGCGGCGGGGCAGGACGCCCCGGAACCGGCCACCTCGACGCACCTGCGCCAGGGCGCCACCGACCCGAGCCGTGACATCGACGCCGCCCGGGTCAACGAGCTGCGCGAAGCCATTCGCGACGGCCAGCTGGAGATCAAGCCGGAGCGCATCGCCGATGGCCTGATCGCCAGCGTGCAGAATCTGCTGGCCGACGAGGGCGAGACTCAGTGAGCCTGCAGCGACTCCTCGACGGCCAGGCCGAACGCCTGGCACGCCTGGGGCGGCTGCTCGAGGAAGAGCAGGGCCTGCTGGTGGCCGGCGAGATCGACGGCCGGCGCCTCAATGCCCTGGCCGAGGAAAAGACCGCCGTCCAGCAGGACCTGGAGGAGACCGAGCAAACCCGCGCCCGGGTCCAGCGCCAACTGGGCTACGCCGAGGGCACCGAGGGCGCCCGCCAGGCCGCCGCCGACGCCGGCTGTCTCGACGGCTGGCAGGCCATGCTGAACCAGGCACGCCACATCGCCCGGCTCAACGAGCGCAACGGACGTCTGCTGGAACTGCGCATGCGCCACAACCAGCAGATGCTCGACACCATCCACCGCCTCGCCGACCCCGACACCTACTCCGCCGACGGCCGCACCGGCCTCCAGTCGCGCCGCCTCGACGCCCGGGCCTGAAACGAGCCGTTCGTCTCAGGCCGTCGTCGGGCGCGCCTCCCACCAACCCGCCAGGTCGGCCGGCGCCTGGGGCGTGCCCAGCAGGTTACCTTGCCCCAGCGATACCCCCAGCGCACGCGCGGCCTCCAGCTGGGCCAGTGTCTCGATGCCGATCAGCACGACCTCCACACCGAGTGCCTGAAAGCAGCGCAGCAAGGCCTCGAGCACGCCACCCCGCTCCAGCGAGTCGATCATCCTGGGATTCAGCTTGATCCGCGATATCGGCAGCGTCGACAGACGCGGTAAATCCAGCGGCGCGGCGCCGATATCGTTGGCCACCAGGCCGACGCCGAGACGTTCCAGACGCCGCAGCAGATGGGTCTGGCTGGCGGCATGCTCGATCAGCCCCTGCTGCCCCAGCTCGAGGGACAGCCAGCCACGCTCCAGCCCCTGCTGCCTGAGGAAGAGATCCAGCGGACGACGATCGAACACCGCCTGATCGAGCAGGTCGTCGTCGACGTTCACCGCGACGTCGAGCTCGGCCAGCGGCGAGCCCTCGGCCTGCCAGGCGGCATGCTGGGCGATCACCGTGGCGATCACCCAACGATCCAGACGCACCTGTTCGCCCAGTTCGTTCACCACCGGCAGGAAATCGGCAGGCAACAGCGGCCCCAGGGTCGGATGATGCCAGCGCAGCAGCGCCTCCAGCCCCAGGCAGCGACCGCTGTCCAGTGCGATCAGCGGCTGGTAGAGCAGTCGGAAATGCGCTTCCGGATTCAGCAGCGCGTCCTGCAGCCGCTGACGAAACGCCAGCTGCGCGTCCAGGTGGTGGCGCAGGGCTTCATCGAAGAAGGCGTGCCCCGAGGGCCCGGCACGTTCCAGCGCCGTCTCGGCACTGCTCAACAGCTGCGAGGGCAGCTCCCCGTCCTCGGGATAGATGGCGACCCCGGCGGAGAGGGTCAGCAGGGTCGGGTGCGTCTCCTGGCGGAAGGGCGGCTCCATGGCCTCGAGGCAGCGCATCACCGTGGCCTGGAGCCCGCCGGGCGTGAGCGGCGGCTCGATCAGCACGCCCCAGCAGCCGGGCCGCAGCTTGACGAGGCTGTCCTCGCGGCGCAGGGTGCGGGCGAGACGCTGCTCGACACGACCGGCCAGCGCCTCGAACGCCGCAGCGCCCAGCGTCTCGCGCAGCGCCGCATGGCCGTCGAGCCGCAGCATGATCAGCCCGACACACCCTTCGGTGCGATCGGCACGCTCCAGGGCATGCTCCAGGCGGTCCTCGAACAGCCAGACGTTCGGCAGGCGCACGGGCAGCCTCTGCCAGGCGCCGGGCTCCAGGGCGGCGGAGGATTCCCCGGGGTCGATGACGCTCAGCAGGCGCAGCCGATCGCCCTGCTCCCGCTCCACCGGGGTCGCGCTCACCAGCACCAGATGGCCATCGTCCTGGGGATCGGCGGCGAGGCGCGCCGGCTCCCAGCCCTCTTCCAGCGCAACCCATTCGTCATGACGGTCGTGCAGGAAACCGGAGTAGCGGATCAGGCCATCGACCGGACGCCCCATCAGCTCTTCTTCGTCGAGCTCGAGCAACGCCCGGAAACCGGCGTTGGCCCACCGGACCCGGCCCGCGTCATCCACCAGCACCAGCCCGAACGGCGCCTGCTCGACGACCAGACGCGACAGGGGAGCGGGCAGAGACTGCACCCGTGTCTGCTTGCCGTTGCCCTGTGTATTTTCCCCGCCACCGTCGCCCGCCATCGCGCCCGTCCCGTAAGTATCTATTTGCGTCACGCCATCGGATGTCGGCCGTGGCCGGGCGTTCTTGAGCATTTCATCGGCGCAGACCACCGTATCGCGGCACTCCTGGGCTCGCCCGAGAGCCCTCGACGCTTCCAGTCTCCAGTGTAACAACGGTTCGTGACCTGATCGTCGCGAAAAGCACCGCGAAATGCCGACATCTTGGCGATATCTCAAGAAATGAGACGCCTTCTCGCTGCGTGTCGAGCGACCGGCGCCACCCGGCACGCCAGCGTCGCGCCCTCCCCCCGTGAGCGCACACCGCTTGCCTTCGACAGACCGCTTCCCCAGACTCGTTCCCCTTGCCATCACCGCGGTTCATGCAATGAGCGCCTCCTACAACCTCACCCTGGTCGCCCTCTCCTTCGGTGTCGCCGCCATCGCCTCGCTGACCGCCCTCGATCTGGCCGGCCGTGTCCGCGCCAGCACCGGCGCCCTCGGCCATGCCTGGCTGGCCGGTGGCGCCTTCGCCATGGGCACCGGCATCTGGGCGATGCACTTCATCGGCATGCTGGCCATGGAGATGGCCGCGACGGTGGGCTACGACGTCCCCATGACCGTACTCTCGCTGATGGCGGCGATTCTCTCCGCCGCACTCGCCCTGGGCGTCGTCCATACCGGCCGGCTGAGTCGCCGACGCCTGGGTCTCGGTGCCCTGGTCATGGGACTCGGCATCTGCCTGATGCACTACCTGGGCATGGAGGCCATGGAGATCCAGGGAGCGCTGCGCTATCGGCCGACCCTGTTCCTGCTCTCGCTGGCCATCGCCGTGTCGGCGGCGGGCCTGGCCCTGTGGCTCGCCTTCCACCTCAACCCGGCCGCCGACCGGCAGCCGCCGCTCTGGCAGAAGGGCCTGGCCGCGCTGGTCATGGCCGTGGGTATTTCCGGCATGCACTACACCGGCATGGCGGCGGCCCTTTATCCCGAGGGCGGCATGCCGACGGCGAGCGGCGGCCTGTCGCCCCACCAGCTCGCCGTCACCGTGGCCCTGGTGTCGACCTGCATCATGGTATCCGCGCTGCTGATCTCGCTGTTCGACGCTCACCTGTCATCGCGCAACGCCCGGCTCGCCGCCTCGCTGCGCGAGGCCAACCGGGAACTCAAGGGCATGGTCTATCGCGATGCGCTGACCCAGCTGCCCAACCGGCTGCTGCTCGAGGAGCGCCTGGACGCCCTGCTCACCGCCCCGCCTTCGATGTTCGCGGTGTTCTTCGTCGACCTCGACCGCTTCAAGCAGATCAACGACTCGCTGGGTCACCATGTCGGCGACGCGCTGATCCAGCAGGCGGCCAGCCGACTGCAGGCCGCGGTGCGCGACATCGACACCGTGGCCCGGGTCGGCGGCGACGAGTTCATGGTGCTGCTGGAGAGCGAAGTGACACCTGACGTGGCCGCCGCCCTGGCCCGACGCCTGGTCAGCACCCTGGACAAGCCCTTCCAGATCGAGCACAGCGTGGTGAAGGCCTCGACCAGCGTCGGCATCAGCCTCTATCCCGACCATGGCGGCGACAAGCACGCGCTGATGATCCACGCCGACGCGGCCATGTACGACGCCAAGCAGAGGGGCCGCAACACCTTCCAGTTCTTCGAGCCGGACATGACCTCGCACGCCGAGCGGCGCAGCCACCTGGAACGTCGGCTGCGCCGAGCGATCGAGGAAGGCGACCTGAGCCTGGCCTATCAGCCCAAGGTCGATGTCGACTCGGGCCGCATCACCGGCGTGGAGGCGCTGCTGCGCTGGCACGATGCGGAACTCGGCACGGTGACACCCGACGAGATCATACCGCTGGCCGAGGATACCGGGCTGATCCAGCCGCTCGGCGAATGGGTGCTGCGCACCGCCTGTCGCTACGCCCGGAAGTGGGCCGACGAGCACGGCCAGGCCCTCGACATGGCGGTCAATATCTCCGCCGTGCAGCTCAACGACCGCCACTTCGTCGACAGGGTCAAGCGCGTGCTGGCTGACACGGGCCTGCCCCCTTGCCACCTCGAACTCGAACTGACCGAGAGCACGCTGATCCGGGATCCCGACCACGCCCTGGAGGTCCTCAACGCGCTGCGCGAGCTGGGCGTGATGCTGTCCATCGACGACTTCGGCACCGGCTATTCGAACATGGCCCAGCTGCGTCGCTTCCCCATCGATCGCCTGAAGATCGACCGCACCTTCCTGGCCGAGGCGGTCACCAACCCACAGGACATGGCGATCGTGACCGCCGTGATCGCCCTGGCCCGCAGCCTCGACCTGCGAGTGGTCGCCGAGGGCATCGAGAGCGAGGAGCAGCTGGCGCTCATCCGCCGGCTGCAGAGCCACGAGTACCAGGGATTCCTGTGCAGCCAGGCCTTGCCGGGCGATGCGCTCGAGTCCTTCCTCGCCGACCGCCCGCAGTTCGACGAGCCTCGGCCGGCCACCTCGGCCTGAATCGCCGCTCTACCCCAGCGCCTTGACGATCAGCTGCACGCCGACGAGCGCCATGGCCAATACCACCAGCCGGTAGAAGAGCCGCTCGTCGACCCGATGCTGCAGCCACAGGCCGCTGCGAACCCCGGCCCAGGCCACCGGCACCAGCAGCAGCGAGGCGCCGATGCTGGTCAGGTTGATCTCGCCGAGCACCAGATAGGGCGGCAGCTTCATCAGGTTGACGGCGGCAAACGCCAGGGTGGTGGTGGCGATGAAGGTCATCTTGGGCAGATGGCGCGGCACCAGATAGAGGTTCATCGGCGGCGCCCCGGCATGGGCGATGAAGCTGGTGATGCCGGTGGCGATCGCCGCCGGCCAGGCCCAGAAGGCGCGGATCGGCCGCGACGCGGCGGGCCTGGCGACCATGTAGGCGACGAACAGCAGCGAGATCACGCCGAGCAGCAGGCGCACGTGATCCTCGTCCAGTCGCCCCGCCACCAGGGTCGCCGCCGCCACGCCGATGGCGAGCCCCGGCAGCAGCCGCATGACCTCGGCCATGTCCCGGTGTCGCCACCAGGCCTTCACCGCCAGCGCATCCATCACCAGCAGCAGCGGCAGCAGCAATCCCGCCGCCTCGATGGGGCCGATGGCCAGCGCCATCAGTGGCACCGAGAGGGTGCCGAAGCCGCCGGCGAACCCGCCCTTGGACACGCCGGTGAGATAAGTGGAAAGCACGATCAGCGTCCAGGCGAGCCAGGAGTAGTCGGGCAGGGTCATGTGCGCATCCTTGTGCCCCGCCGTTTGCGGGTTACCGTTGCAGTGAGCCTGGCGGAGAGCATACCGGGGCAAACAGGCATCTTTCACCTCGCGCGGCAGGCAAAGGGGGATGTGGATAACGAGGCGCTGTGGAAAACTGTGAGGAGTAGGGTGACGCAAACGAGAAAGGGCCCACGGATGACCGTGGGCCCTTCTGATATCCTGTGGCGCGCCCTAAAGGATTCGAACCTTTGACCTTCGCCTCCGGAGGGCGACGCTCTATCCAGCTGAGCTAAGGGCGCGCGAGGCCCGATGGCTATCGCTATCAGGCGAGCGACATCCTACCGTGCCGCCCAGGCACTGTCCAGCCGCGATGCCCGAGTGCGGCCGGCCCTGTTCGCCGTACAGTTGACCGGCGACATTTTCCGGGCGGGGGACTGTCGCTATACTGCGCCCATCACGCCGCCGTCCGTGATCCGCCAACAAGACCGTCAATGAAGAGGTGGTGAGAGTGAATGCCAGCAAGCTGATACCGATGGGCCTGCTTTTCCTCGGCCTCATGGCCGCCTCCACGGCCCACGCCCAGCAAGAGGCGGATCACGAGGCCATCGCCGAGCGCCTGGCCCCGGTCGGACAACTGTGCCTGGAAGGCGAGGACTGCGGCACCGCCATGGCCTCGGCCAACGCCGGAGGCGCGAGCACCGCCGGCGACGCGATCGACGGCGAGGGCATCTACGGCAGCATCTGCATGGCCTGCCACGAAACCGGCGCCGCCGGCTCGCCGGTACGCGGCGACGAGGCCGCCTGGGCCGAGCGCACCGAAAAGGGCTTCGCGACCCTGCTCGATCATGCCATCAACGGCTTCAACGCCATGCCGGCCCGCGGCGGCAACCCCAACCTCTCCGACGCGGAGGTCCGCGCCGCGGTCGCTCATCTGGTCGAGCCGGTGATGGACGTGCCGGCCACGGACGAATCCGCCGCCGATGCCGGCGACACCGCGGTCGCCGAGGGAGAGAGCACCCCCACGGAAGAGACCACCGGCGACGACACCGCCGCGGCCGAGGGCGGTCCGGACGGCGAGGCGCTCTATGCCAGCGCGCCTTGTGCGGCCTGCCATGCCAGCGGCGTCGCCGGCGCCCCGGTACTCGGCGACGCCGAGGCCTGGGGGCCGCGCATCGACAAGGGCATCGAGACCCTCTACGCCAACGCCATCAACGGCATCGGCACCATGCCGCCCAAGGGCGGGGCCGGCCTGCCCGACGCGGAGATCAAGGCCATCGTCGACTACATGGTCAGCGAGGCACAGTAACGCTCGCACCAGTCCGGCGCCGCCGGAAACGCTGTCAACACAAAGCGGGGCGCCCAGTGGCGCCCCGCTTTGTGTTGCGCTGGTCTCGAACGAGGTCAGTTCAGCAGCGAGCGCAGCCCGGCGATGGCGTCCTTGCCGCGGGCCTGCTTCTTCTCCGGATCCTCGCGGTCGGCCCGGCCTTCCCACTCCAGGGCATCTTCCGGCAGCTCGTCGAGGAAGCGGCTCGGCGTGCAGTCCATCAGCTCGCCGTAGGCCTTGCGCTGGCGCGCCAGGGTCATGGTCAGGGTGCGCCGCGCCCGGGTGATGCCCACGTAGGCCAGTCGTCGCTCCTCCTCGACGGTGCCGACCTCGATGGCGTTGCGGTGCGGCAGCAGCTCCTCCTCCAGCCCCATCAGGTAGACGTGGGGAAACTCGAGGCCCTTGGAGGCGTGCATGGTCAAGAGCTGCACGCGGTCGGAGTCGTCCTCCTCGGCCTGCTGTTCGAGGATGTCGCGCAGCACCAGCCGCGAGATCGCCGCCTCCACGCCGTCAGTCTCGGTGGCCGTGCTGGCGGTATCCTCGTCGGGATCGCGATCCATGGACTTCTCGAGCTGGTCGATCAGTGTCCAGACATTGGCCATGCGCCGCTCGGCGATGGTCGGCGCGCTGGCGTTCTGGTAGAGCCAGGCCTCGTAGTCCATCTCGCGCAGCATGTCGCGGATGGCGTCGATGGCATCGCCGCCGTCCATGCGCCGGCGTACGCCCTCGATAAAGTGCGTGAAGCGACCCAGACGCTCCACCGCACGGGTCGGCAGCAGCTCGGCCAGCCCCAGCTCCTGGCAGGCGGCGAACAGCGAACCGCCGCGCTCGGTGGCGTAGTTGGCGAGCTTCTCCAGGGTGCTCGGGCCGATCTCGCGGCGCGGCACGTTGACGATGCGCAGGAAGGCGTTGTCGTCGGCCGGATTGATCAGCAGCCGCAGGTAGGCCATCGCGTCCTTGATCTCGTTGCGAGAGAAGAAGGAGGTGCCGCCGGAGAGCTTGTAGGGAATCTGGTAGTGCTGCAGCTTGAGCTCCAGCAGCCGGGCCTGGAAGTTGCCGCGGTAGAGCACCGCGAAGTCGCGCCACTCGGCGCGCTCCTTGATGCGCCGGGTGAGGATCTCGCTGGCCACCCGCTCGGCCTCGGCCTCCTCGTGGCGATTGACCACCACCCGGATCGCCGCGCCCTGCCCCATGTCCGACCACAGGGTCTTCTCGTAGACGTGGGGGTTGTTGGCGATCAGGGTGTTCGCCGCGCGCAGTATGGTGCCGGTGGAGCGGTAGTTCTGCTCGAGCTTGATCACGTTCAGGCGCGGGAAGTCCTCGCCCAGGGTCACCAGGTTCTCGGGCCGCGCGCCGCGCCAGGCGTAGATCGACTGGTCGTCGTCGCCCACCACGGTGAAGGTCTGGCGCTCGGCCATCAGCAGCTGCACCAGCTGGTACTGGCTGACGTTGGTGTCCTGGTACTCGTCCACCAGCATGTAGTGAATGCGTTTGCGCCACCGGGAGAGTGCCTCCGGATCGTCACGCAGCAGCGTCACCGGCAGCAGGATCAGGTCGTCGAAATCCACCGCGTTGTAGGCCTTGAGGTGGCGCACATAGGCCTCGTAGACCCGAGCGGCGAACAGCTCGTCCTCGCTATCGGCATGGGACAGCGCCTGGCCGGGCAGCACCAGGTCGTTCTTCCAGTTGGAGATGGCCGCCTGGACCTGGTTGATCTGGTCCGCGTCGACATGGGCATCCTTGTTCATCAGGTCACGCAGCAGCGCCTTGGCGTCCTCGGGGTCGAACAGCGAGAAGCCCGGCTTGTAGCCCAGCGCCTTGAGCTCGCCACGGATGATGTTGAGGCCCAGGGTGTGGAAGGTGGACACCGTCAGGCCGTGGCCCTGGCGACCCTGGAGCATGCTGCCCACCCGCTCCTTCATCTCGCGAGCGGCCTTGTTGGTGAAGGTCACCGCGGCGATGCGCCGGGCGCTCATTCCGCACTCCTGCACCAGGTAGGCGATCTTGGTGGTGATCACGCTGGTCTTGCCCGAGCCGGCGCCGGCCAGCACCAGGCAAGGCCCGTCGATGGCGCGCACCGCCTCCTGCTGGCGCGGGTTGAGCTTGGCGATGCGGCTGGCGATGCTCTGGGTCATGGCTCGTTCCTCGGTGCGGCGATCGACTCGCTGTCGGGAAGACCGGCCCCCGGAAGCCCGGCGCCCACGAACTCGAGCTGGCGCCAGGCCTCGAAGACCAGCACCGCGGCGGCATTGGACAGGTTAAGGCTGCGGCTCTCGGCCAGCATGGGGATGCGCAGGCGCTGGGTCTCGGGCAGGGCATCGAGCATTGCCTGGGGCAGGCCGCGGGTCTCGGGCCCGAACACCAGGGCGTCGCCCTCACGGTAGGCGGGCTCGTGATAGCCGGTACGGCCGCGGGTCGAGACCGCGAACACCCGCCTCGGCGCCACCTCGGCGAGGAAGGCCGCCCAGTCGGCATGCACCCTGACGCGGGCCCACTCGTGGTAGTCGAGGCCGGCACGGCGCAGGCGCTTGTCATCCAGGGCGAAGCCCAGCGGTTCGATCAGGTGGAGTCGGAAGCCGGTGTTGGCACACAGGCGGATCAGGTTGCCGGTATTGGGCGGTATCTCGGGCTGATAGAGCACCACGTCGAGCATCGATCACTCCGGAAGAAGGCTGGGCCGATGAAGGACAGGGCCGACAACGGCCTCGGGCCCCGAAACGGGGCCCGAGGCACGACCGAACGCGACATCGCCCCTAGAAGACCAGCCGCACGCCGGCATGGGCGCCACTGTCCAGGGTCCGGGTACCGCCGGGCCGGTCGAGGTCGGCGCGCAGGCGACGATAGCCGACATAGGCATCCACGTTGCGCGTGACGCCATAGCGTGCCCGCAGGCCATACTCCAGGCCTCGTTCGAGGTCGCCGGCGCTCACCACGCCCGGGGTATAGAAGCCATAGCCGCCCAGCGAAAGCGCCGGCACCTGCGGCACATAGGCATAGCCGTAGCCCCCCAGGCCCAGGCCACCTCCGTCGCCGGCATCGGTATCCAGCTGGGCCCAGCGGGCGCCGACGCCGATGTCATAGCGACGAGTGCGCTCGACCCCCAGCACCTCGGCATGCACGGCCTGGGTATCCACGCGATCCTCGCTGTCGAGGAGACCGCCACCCACGGCGATGCCCGGAGCGACCTCGCCGCTGGCGGCGAACTGCACGGCCTCGTCGCTCAGGTTCAGATCCAGGCTGCCCGCCTGGCAGTTCAGGGTTGCCAGGGCCAGACCGAGGCCGCCCAGCCACGCCATCATCGCTTTCATGATCACATCTCGTCTCGTCAGGAGCGGTTCTGCACGCCGTAGCGATCGCGGTAGGCGCGGATTGCCTCGGCGTGGCCGCGCAGTTCGTCGCCGGCGTGGACCTCGAGGTACTCGAGCACCATGTCCAGGGTGACGATGCTCACCACCGGCATGCCGTAGGCGGCCTCGACCTGCTGGATGGCGCTGCGCGGATCGCGGTCATCGCCGCCGCGCTCCTGGCGGTCCAGGGCCACCACCACGCCGGCGGCTTCGGCGCCGGCGGCCTCGATCAGCCCCATCACCTCGCGGATCGCGGTGCCGGCGGTGATGACGTCGTCGATGATCAGGATGCGGCCGGCAAGCGCCGCACCGACGATGTTGCCGCCTTCACCGTGGGCCTTGGCCTCCTTGCGATTGAACGCATAGGGCAGGTCGCGGTCATGATGATCCGCCAGCGCCACCGCGGTGGTCGCGGCCAGGGGAATGCCCTTGTAGGCCGGACCGAACAGCACGTCGGTCTCGAGGCCGCTGTCGGCGATGGCCTGGGCGTAGAAGCGGCCCAGCTGCGCCAGGGCGCGACCGCTCTTGAACAGGCCGGCATTGAAGAAGTAGGGGCTGGTGCGCCCGGACTTGAGGGTGAACTCGCCGAAGCGCAGCACGCCCTGCTCGATGGCGAACTCGATGAAGGCCTGCTGATACGGTTGCAGGGTCGATGCGGCCACGGAGCCTCCTATCACGTCTATTGGCGGACGCCATTTACCCAAACGTCGAAACGTCGGGTATCATACACGCGCGACGCAAAAGGGACCATGTATGAAAATCGCCACCATCAATGTGAACGGCATCCGAGAGGCGGTGGGTCGGGGCTTTCTCGACTGGCTGGCCAACCAGGATGCCGATGTCGTCTGCGTGCAGAATCTCAAGGCCAAGAGCTTCGAGCTCGACGACAGCATCCTCTATCCGGAGGGCTACGAGGGCTACTTCCTCGACGCCGAACAGGACGGCTTCTCGGGCGTCGGCCTGTACTGCCGCAAGATCCCCAAGGCGATCATGTATGGCCTCGGCTTCCCCCAGTGCGACCATGAGGCGCGCTTCCTGCAGGCCGACTACGACCGTTTCAGCATCGCCAGCTTCCTGATGCCCGACGGCAGCGATCCGGCCGCCAAGCAGGCCTTCATGGCCCAGTACCAGGAATACCTGTCGAAGATGGCGCGCAAGCGCCGCGAATACATCATCGCCGGCACCTGGCACATCGCCCACAAGACCATCGACCTGGAGAACTGGGCCGACAACCAGACGACCCCCGGCTTCAAGCCCGAGGAGCGCGCCTGGATGGATCAGGTGCTCGGCCCGACCGGCTTCATCGACACCTTCCGCGAGATCAACCGCGACGCCGGCGAGTACACCTGGTGGCCGGCGCTGGACCAGGACCAGCCCCGCGAACGCCAGGAAGGCTGGCGCGTCGACTACCAGCTGGTCGGCCCCAACTTCCGCCGCCACGTGGTGGACGCCTGGATCGACTACGACGCGACCTTCTCCGAGTACGCGCCGCTGATCGTCGAGTACGACCTGCCGCTGTAACGCGCCTCCCTTCGTCGCCGTCATGCCCAGGCATGACGCAGCACGCCGGCCCGAGGGCCGGCGTGCTGCGTTTGTGGGCGACGCGTCTGACGAAAACCGTCAGCCGCGGATGCCCAGCGCCTCGCGCTGATGCGCGAACAGCGAGGCGCCGGCCTGCTCGGCCAGGTCGAGCATGGCGTTGAGCTCGGCGCGACTGTAGGTGCCGGACTCGGCGGTGCCCTGCACCTCGATCAGCCCGCCGCCCTCGGCCATCACCACGTTCATGTCGGTGCCGGCGCGGGAGTCCTCGGGATAGTCCAGGTCGACCACCGGCACGCCGTTGTAGATGCCCACCGAGACCGAGCTGATCAGCTGATGGAAGGGATCGCCCTTGATCAGCTTCTCGCGCTGCAGGTAGCGCACGGCGTCGATCAGCGCCACGCAGCCGCCGGTGATCGAGGCCGTGCGGGTACCACCGTCGGCCTGGATGACGTCGCAGTCCACGGTGATGGTGTACTCGCCCAGCTTTTTCAGGTTCACCGCCGCGCGCAGCGAGCGGCCGATCAGCCGCTGGATCTCCAGCGTGCGGCCGCCCTGCTTGCCGCGGGTCGCCTCGCGACCGCCGCGGGTGTGGGTGGCGCGAGGCAGCATGCCGTACTCGGCGGTCACCCAGCCCTGCTTCTTGCCGCGCAGCCAGCGCGGCACGCCGGCCTCGACGCTGGCGTTGCACAGCACCTTGGTATCACCGAACTCGACCAGCACCGAGCCCTCGGCGTGACGGGTGTAGTCGCGGGTCAGGCGGATCTCGCGGGGCTCGTCGGGGGCGCGTCCGCTGGGACGCCGGAAGTCCTCGGCCATGGCAGCTCTCTCGCAGTCGAAAATGGATGGCCCGCCATTCTACACGGCTTGCCGGAGGAATCGGTTACACTGACTCGCCCCGACCTCGACCGACCCACAAGGAGCCCCGCCATGGTGTACAGCATGACCGCCTTCTCGCGGCAGGATCGCGATGCCGACTGGGGACGGCTGCAACTGGAGCTGCGGTCGGTCAACCAGCGCTATCTGGACCCGCACTTCCGCCTGCCCGAGGCCCTGCGCGACCTGGAGCCCGGCTTCCGCGACGCGCTGCGAAACCGCCTGGCCCGCGGCAAGGTCGAGTGCACGCTGCGCTTCGAGCCCGCCGAGCGCCGCGCCGAGGCCAGCGTCGATCACGCCAAGCTTCGTGCCCTGGGCGCGGCGCTGAGCGAAGTACGCGAGGCCGTGCCCGAGGCATCGATGCCCGACGCCCTGGCGCTGCTCGACCACCCCGGCGTGCTCGAGACGCCCGGGCTCGACCTCGAGGCGATCAAGGCCGAGGCCAACGCCCTGTTCGAGGCGGCCCTGAACGACCTGATCGCCGGCCGCGCCCGGGAAGGCGAACAGCTCGCCGAGCTGATCCGCGAGCGGCTGATCGGCATCCGCGCGCAGATCGCCGAGGTCCGCGGCCTGCTGCCGACGATCCTCGAGCGTCAGCGCACCCAGCTGCTCGAGCGGCTGGCCGAGATGCGCACCGAGCTCGAGCCCCAGCGCCTGGAGGCCGAACTGGTGCTGCTGGCCCAGAAGGCCGACGTGGCCGAGGAGCTCGACCGGCTGGAGACCCACGTCGGCGAGGTCGAACGTCAGCTCGCCCAGAAGGGCCCGATCGGCCGCCGCCTGGACTTCCTGATGCAGGAGCTCAACCGCGAGGCCAACACCCTGTCGTCGAAATCGGTGGTCGCCGAGACCACCCGCTGTGCCGTGGAGCTCAAGGTGCTGATCGAGCAGATGCGCGAGCAGATCCAGAACATCGAGTAGCTTCGCGATGCCCGTGCTATCGAGCGCCTCCCCCCTGTCGACGGGCCTCGGATTGGCCCTGCTGGTCTCACTATGCCTCGTCGCCTGGCCGGTCGCCGGCCAGGGCACGGCGGGAGACCCGCGTGGCAACGGGGACGTGATCGTGGTCGGCGGCGACCACTACCACCCGCCCTACGAGTTCCTCGACGAGGACGGTCGCCCCACCGGCTATGCCGTCGAGTTGACCCGAGCCATCGCCGAGGTAATGGGCATCGAGGTGCGCATCGAGCTGGGCCCCTGGAGCGAGATGCGCCGCAAGCTGGAAAGCGGCGAGATTGACGCCCTGGAGGGCATGTCCTACTCCGAGGGCCGTGACGCCAGCTTCGACTTCGCCCCGCCCCACGCCATCGTCCACCAGTCGATCTTCGCCCGTCGCGGAACGCCTCCCGTGGAACGCCTGGAGGAACTCCGCGGCAAGGCGGTCATCGTCCAGCGCGGCGACATCATGCAGGACCTGCTGATAGAGCAGGACGTCGGGGCCGAGCTGTTCACCACCGACACCCATGCCGATGCCCTGCGCGCCCTCGCCGCCGGCCAGCACGACTACGCCCTGGTGGCCAATCTCCCGGCGCTGTACCTGAGCCGCGAGCTGGGGCTGACCAACCTGGTGCCGGTCGCCCGTCCCTTCTCGCTGCGCTACGGCTATGCGGTCAAGGAGGGAAACGCCGACGTACTCGCCCAGTTCAGCGAGGGACTGGCGATCCTCAAGAACACCGGCCGCCATCAGGCCATCTACGACAAGTGGCTGGGGCCCCTGGTGCAGGGGCAAGGCCTGCCGTGGAAGCGCCTGGGCCTGATCGGGGCGATCGCCTCGGCGCTGCTGCTGCTGATCCTGGGCGGCATCGTGGTCTGGAATCGCATGCTCAAGCGCGAGGTGGCCAGCCGCACCGAGGAACTCCAGCGCCAGCAACAGCAGCTGATCCAGGCCGACAAGATGTCCTCGCTGGGCGTGCTGGTCTCGGGCGTGGCCCACGAGATCAACAACCCCAGCGGCCTGCTGCTGCTGAATCTGCCGGTGCTGCGGGATGCGCACGACGACGCCCGCCCCATTCTCGAGGCCCACTATCGCGAGCACGGCGACTTCCCGTTCGGCGGCCTGCCCTACTCGCGCATGCGCGACGAGGTGCCCTTGATGCTCGACGAGATGCTGGAAGGCACCCAACGCATCAAGCGCATCGTCGGTGATCTCAAGGACTTCGCCCGTCAGGGCAGCCGCGATCTCGGCGAACGCCTCGACCTCGACGAGGTGACCAGGACCGCGGTGCGGCTGGTCGACAACTCGATCCGTCAGGCCACCGACCGCTTCGAGGCGCACTATGCGGGCGACCTGCCCGCCGTGCGGGGCAATGCCCAGCGCATCGAACAGGTGGTGATCAACCTGGTGCTGAACGCCTGCCAGGCTCTCGAAAATCGCGATCAGGGCATCCGCCTGACGACCCGTTTTCTCCCTGGCGACGGGACCGTGACCCTGGAAGTGCAGGATGAAGGCCGGGGCATCGACCCGGCGGCGCTGTCCCGGCTGACTGATCCCTTCTTCACCACTCGGCGGGAGTCCGGTGGCACCGGCCTGGGGCTATCCGTCTCCGCCGGCATCGTCCGCGAGCACGACGGCGACCTGGCCTTCGCCTCGCGCCCAGGCGCGGGCACCATCGCCACCTTGACGCTGCCCGTGGCCCCGCCTGACGACGCTGCCACTCCCCATCAGAACGAGCGATGAGCATGAACCTCTATCCCGCCTTCGGCCTGCTGCTGGTCGACGACGAGCCCTCCTTCCTGCGCAGCCTGAGCATCGCCCTGGAGCGCAGCGGCGGTATCAATCACCTCCATCGCTGCGAGGACAGCCGCCAAGTGATGGACATCCTGGCGCGGGAGAACATCGGACTGGTGACGCTGGACCTCACCATGCCCCACCTGTCGGGCGAGACACTGCTGCGGCAGATCGTCGAGGAGCATCCCGACGTCGGCGTGATCGTGATCAGCGGCCTGAACCAGGTGGAGACCGCCGTCGACTGCATCAAGCACGGCGCCTTCGACTACTTCGTCAAGACCGACGAGCAGAGCCGGCTGATCGAGGGCATCAAGCGGGCCATCCGCCTGCAGGAACTGCGCCAGGAGAACCAGGAGCTGCGGCGTCGCTTTCTCAACGACACTCTGGAGCACCCCGAGGCGTTCGCCGACATCGTCACCGATGACAAGGGCATGCGCTCGGTCTTCCAGTATCTCGAGTCGGTGGCCCCGAGCGGTCAGCCGCTGCTGATCAGTGGCGAGAGCGGCGTCGGCAAGGAACTGATCGCCCGGGCGGCCCATGACCTGAGCGGTCGGCCCGGGCCTCTGGTCTGCGTCAACGCGGCGGGGCTGGACGACGGCGTCTTCGCCGACACCCTGTTCGGTCACGAGAGGGGCGCCTTCACCGGAGCCGATCGTCCCCGCGCCGGGATGGTCGAGCAGGCCGCGGACGGCACCCTGTTCCTCGACGAGATCGGCGACCTAAGTCCGGCCTCCCAGGTCAAGCTGCTGCGCCTGCTGCAGGAGGGAGAATACTACCCGCTGGGCAGCGACCGGCCCAAGCGAGCGCGGGCGCGCATCGTGGTGGCGACGCATCACGACCTCGAGGCACGCCAGCGGGAAGGTGATTTCCGCAAGGACCTCTACTACCGCCTGCGTACCCACCAGGTGTGGATTCCGCCGCTGCGACGGCGCCACGGCGACATCCCTCTGCTGCTGGACCACTTCCTCGCCGAGGCCGCCGACGAGCTCGGCAAGCCGCGGCCGACCTATCCTCCTGAGCTGCCGATACTGCTGGCCAACCACCCCTTCCCCGGCAACGTACGCGAACTGCGAGCCATGGCCTATGACGCCATGAGCGTCCATCGCTCGCGGACGCTTTCCATGGAGGTGTTCCGGCGCGCCATCGATCCGGGGCGCACGGCCCCCGAGCCGTCGGAGGCCTGTGTCGAACGTCACGTCTTCACCCCGAACGAACCCCTGCCAACGCTGCACGAGGTCGCCGACCTGCTGGTCCGCGAGGCAATGCGCCGAGCCGAGGGCAACCAGTCGATCGCCTCGCGACTGCTGGGCATCTCCCAGCCGGCGCTCAGCAAGCGGCTGAAGAAATTGCGCGAAGCCGGCTCTGAACCCCTATAACCCGTACGCTCGGATAACCTTGGTTATATCGCTGAAAATTTCTTTATTTTCAATTATTTGTATCAAGAATGGCGCCACGGCGTGTCGCGAGGTTATATCCCTTCACCATCGTACCCTGCCCAAAGGACCACTCTTTAAACCATACAAAACAATGAGCTAACGGAAACTCCACCATCTGGCACGCACCTTGCTCCATCGGAAGTGGCCCCTCACGGGAGCCACCACATTCCAAGAGCAAGAGGTTCGACGACCAATGCCAACAACAACGAAGGCGGCCACACCGGCCGCGACCGCCTCCCCCACCATGATGATCGCCAACGTGGGAGGTGCCGCATGCTCGCGCTGATCAACGACCTGCTGTGGGGCAAGGTGCTGATCGCCCTGCTGATCGCCGTAGGCATCGGCTTCACCCTCGCCTCGCGCTGCGTGCAGTTCCGCTTCTTCGGCCGCATGTTCCGCATTCTCAGCGCCAGCCAGGCCTTCAAGCGCGACAGGCACGGCCACCTGAGCTCCTTCCAGGCGCTGCTGCTGTCGGTGGCCGGCCGGGTCGGCGGCGGCAACATCGCCGGCGTCGCCGTGGCCATCACGCTGGGCGGCCCGGGCGCCGTGTTCTGGATGTGGGTGGTCGGCCTGATGGGCATGGCCACCAGCTTCCTCGAGTGCACCCTGGCGCAGACCTACAAGACCGCCGAGCCAGACGGCACCTACCGCGGCGGCCCGGCCCGCTACATCGCCCGCGGCCTCGGCCGCCGCTGGAACTGGCTGGCGGGCCTCTACTCGGTGCTGCTGCTGGCCACCTTCGGCTTCGCCTTCACCGCCCTGCAGTCCTATGCTGTAGCCACCTCCTTCGACGATGCCTTCGGCATCCCGGCCCGCTACACCGGGCTCGGACTGGCCCTGCTGGTCGGCCTGATCGTCTTCGGCGGGGTCAAGCGCATTGCCCGGGTCACCGAGGTCCTGGTCCCGGTGATGGCAGGCGGCTACCTGCTGATCGCCCTGGCGGTCCTGGCGCTGAACGTGACGCAGTTGCCCGACGTCATCGGGCTGATCGTCAAGAGCGCCTTCGGCCTCGAGCCGGCCATCGGCGGCGGCATCGGCGCAGCGATCATGATGGGCGTCAAGCGCGGCCTGTTCTCCAACGAGGCCGGGCTGGGCAGCGCGCCCAACGTGGCGGCAGTGGCCTACGTGCCGCACCCGGTCAATCAGGGCATCGTCCAGGCCTTCTCGGTGTTCATCGACACCATGATCATCTGCTCGGCCACCGCCTTCATCATCCTGCTCGGCGGGGCCTATGATCCGGCAGCCGGCGCCGGCATCGACGGCATCGCCCTGACCCAGGCCTCGCTGGCCGACCACGTCGGCGAATGGGGCCGCAGCTTCGTCAGCATCGCGCTGCTGCTGTTCGGCTTCAGCACCATCCTCTACAACTACTACCTCGGCGAAAACAGCCTCGACTTCTTCAGCCGCGGCAATCGCACCCTGTTCAACGCTTTCCGACTCGCCATCATCGGCCTGTGCACCTGGGGGGCGATGACCGACCTGGGCACCGTCTTCGCCTTCGCCGACACCACCATGGGCTTCCTGGCACTTGCCAACCTCATCGCCTTGACCATGCTGTTCAAGCCGGGACTGCGCATCCTGCGCGACTTCGATGGCCAGATCCGGTCGGGCGTGACACAGCCGATCTTCGACGCCGAGCGCTTTAGCGACCTGAACGTCGATCCGACGGCCTGGGAGATCGAGCCCGAGGATCGCGAGCGCGTCCGCCGCTCCACGGCGGCAGCGACCACCGAGGCGTAGCGAGCCTCCCCCAGCACGACGGCCCGGCCGCGGAGAACTCCGCCGCCGGGCCGTCGCGTCCTGTTTCCTCTCGACACGAGCCCATCGGAGAGACTTCATGGAAGCCATGCAGCAATGGGTGGAAAGCCTGGAACGCCGCGCCAGATTCCGCCTGGGCAGCGGCCGCGTCGCCGACTACATTCCGGCGCTGGCCGAGCAGGACGCCGATCGGTTCGGCATCGCGATCTGTACTAATCAGGGCGAGATCTACCACGCCGGCGAGGCCCAGGTGCCCTTCTCGATTCAGAGCATCGCCAAGGTGCTGCTGCTGACCCTGGCCCTGCGCGTCCAGGGTGATGCCCTGTGGACGCGCGTGGGCCGCAACCCCTCGGGTATGCCCTTCAATTCCCTGACCCAGTTGGAAGCGGAGGGCGGCAAGCCCCGCAACCCCTTCATCAACGCCGGTGCCATCGCGGTGACCGACCGGCTGGTCGGCGCCTTCGCCACGCCCTCGAAGCACCTGCGCGACGTCGCCCGCCGCTTGTCCGGCAACTCGGCGATTCACATCGACGATGCCGTGCAGGCTTCCGAGTGGAAACATCGGTCCCGCAACGCCGCCATGGCCTACCTCATGAAGGCCTTCGGCCACCTCGACAACGAGGTCGACGAAGTCCTGACGGCCTACTTCGCCTGCTGCGCGCTTTCCATGAGCTGCGTCGATCTCGCCCGCGCCTTCAACTTCCTGGCCGCCGAGGGTCATGCCCTGTCCGCAGGCGAACGCTTCATCGCCCCCGACCTGGCACGGCGGATCAACTCGCTGCTGTTCACCTGCGGTATGTACGATGCGGCGGGCGACTTCGCCTACCGGGCCGGTTTGCCGGCCAAGAGCGGCGTCGGCGGCGGCATCGTCGCCATCGTACCCGGCCGCTTCTCGGTCTGCGCCTGGTCGCCGGCGCTGGATGAACGCGGTAACTCGGTAGCCGCCCAATATGCCCTCGAATTGCTCGCCGACGACCTGGGCCGCTGGTCCGGTATCATCCCCGCCGGCTTGACTTCGGGTGGCAAGATGACGCCCATTATGTAGTTTTATTACTTTTATAAAGGCAAAAATTCGCGCAATTGGCGCCGAAATTTAGACTTTGGTCGCAAATGAAGAGTAAGATTCCTGGCTTCACTCGTACTAGATCGGGCGCTGCCCAGGAGGTTCGCCATGTCGACCACCCCGTCCGGCGCCACCGCGCGCCACCCCCGCCTGGCTGAACTGGCGCTGGCTCTCGGCGGCTTCGGGATCGGCACCAGCGAGTTCGTGATCATGGGCCTGCTGGAACGCGTGGCCGGCGATCTGCAGGTCGCCGCCGCCGACGTCGGCTACGCCATCTCCAGCTATGCGCTGGGCGTGGTGGTCGGCGCACCGCTGATCTCGGCGCTGGCCGCCCGGGTGCCGCGCCGCACCCTGCTGATCGTGCTGATGCTGGTGTTTGCCGTCGGCAACGTCGCCAGCGCCCTGGCTACCTCGTTCTGGCCGTTCGTCGGGCTGCGCTTCCTGGCCGGCCTGCCCCACGGCGCCTACTTCGGCGTCGCCGCCCTGGTGGCGGCCAATGCGGTGCCCATCGAGCAGCGCGCCCGGGCGGTGAGCCGGGTGATGCTGGGTCTGACCACCGCCATCCTGGTCGGCGCGCCATTGGCCACCTGGGCCGGCCAGTGGCTGGGCTGGCAGAGCGCCTTCCTCGGCGTCGGCGCCATCGCCCTGACCACCGCGGTGCTGATCCGCCTGTGGGTGCCGACCCAGGCGGCCGATCCCCATGCCAGCCCCAAGCGCGAGCTTTCGGCGCTGGTCAAGCAGCGGGTGCTGTTCACCCTGGGCGTGGCCAGCATCGGCTTCGGCGGCATGTTCGCGGTGTTCAGCTACGTGGTGCCGACCCTCTCGGCCCAGGCCGGCATGCGCGAAGCCATCGGCCCCTGGGTGCTGACGATCTTCGGCATCGGCACCATCGTCGGCAACCTGGTCGGCGCGCGGCTGGCCGACAAGAACCTGCTCAAGGCGATCCCCCGCATCCTGATCTGGTGCCTGGTGGTGCAGGCCGGTTTCTTCTTCGCCGCCAACCACCTGATCGCCGGGCTGCTGTTCGTCGGCCTGGTGGGCACCAGCATGGCCCTGGGCCCGGCGCTGCAGACCCGGCTGATGGACGTCGCCGGCGACGCCCAGACCATGGCCGCCTCGATGAACCACGCCGCCTTCAACTGCGCCAACGCTCTGGGCGCCTGGCTGGCGGCGGTGGTGATCAAGGGCGGAGCCCCCTGGTCGGCCAGCGGCCTGGTCGGCGCCGTGCTGGCGCTCGGCGGGCTGGCGATGTTCTTCACCGGGCGCTACCTGGAGCGCCGCGAGGCGAATGCCGCCGTGGCCTGAGGCTGGGGCGAGGGCGACAAGTATGCGATACTTCGCGCCCTCCTCCGCAGCCGTCGATATCGCAGGACCCGCCATGCCCCAAGGTACGCTCTTCATCGTTTCCGCCCCCTCCGGCGCCGGCAAGACCAGCCTGGTGCGCGAACTGATCGAACGCCTCGACGGCATCCAGGTCTCGGTGTCCCACACCACCCGGCCCCGCCGCGAGGGCGAGGTGGACGGCGTGAACTATCACTTCGTCGAGCGGGCCGAGTTCGAGCGCATGATCGACGAAGGCGACTTCTTCGAGCATGCCCGGGTATTCGACAACTACTACGGCACCTCGCGGCGCGCCGTGGAGGAACTGCTGGCCGCCGGCCAGGACGTGATCCTGGAGATCGACTGGCAGGGCGCCCGCCAGGTCCGCGAGCAGCTGCCCGACGCGGTCTCGATCTTCATCCTGCCGCCGTCCCGGGAGGAGCTGGAACGCCGCCTGTCCGGCCGCGGCACCGACGAGCACGCCGTGATCGCCTCCCGCATGCGCGAGGCGGTCAGCGAGATGTCGCACTACGACGAGTACGACTACGTGGTGATCAACGACGACTTCACCACCGCCGAGCAGGAGCTGCAGTCGCTGGTCATCGCCCGGCGCCTGACCACCGAACGTACCCGCGAGCGCCACGCCCCGCTGCTGGCCTCGTTGCTCGCCTGAGCCCGGCCGCGGCGCTTGTCAGGCGCGCCGGGCGTCGAGTAATCTAACCCCTCTATTCATCGGTGAATCCCCGGGGCGCAGCGGCGCCGGCCGGGGCTTCGCCCGTCAGCATTCAGGAAGGCATCCATGGCGCGTGTTACCGTCGAAGACTGTCTGGAAAACGTCGAAAATCGCTTCAAGCTGGTGATGATCTCCACCCAGCGCGCTCGCCAGCTGGCCCGCGGCTCCCGCGATGCCCTGCTGCCCTGGGAAAACGACAAGCCCACGGTGATGGCGCTGCGCGAGATCGCCGATGGCCTGGTCGATTCCAGCGTGCTGGACGAACCGGTCGAGGCCGCCCCCGTGCGTCCGCGCCCCGAAGGCGAGTCGGGCATCCCCGCCGAGGAGTGATGCCGGCGTCGCCGCCATCCGCACGGCCATCACGCAACCTTCAGGGCACGCCGCATGTTCACCATCGATGACCTGGCCGACCGCCTCGGCGGCTACCTTCCTCAGGACGAGATCCAGCAGGTCAAGCGTGCCTTCTACTACGCCGAGCAGGCTCACGACGGCCAGCGCCGTCGCTCCGGCGAGCCCTATGTGACCCACCCCCTGGCGGTGGCCAACATCCTGGCCAACATGCACATGGACCATCAGAGCCTGATGGCCGCCATGCTGCATGACGTCATCGAGGACACCGGCGTCTCCAAGCAGGCCCTGGGCGAGCAGTTCGGCGAGGCCGTGGCGGAGCTGGTCGACGGCGTCTCGAAGCTCACCCAGATCACCTTCGAGGACAAGGCGGTCGCCCAGGCCGAGAACTTCCAGAAGATGGTGATGGCGATGTCCCGGGACATCCGGGTGATCATCGTCAAGCTGGCCGACCGACTGCACAACATGCGCACCCTGGGCGCGCTGCGCCCGGAGAAGAAGCGCCGCATCGCCCGCGAGACGCTGGAGATCTATGCCCGGGTCGCCAACCGGCTGGGCATCAACACCATCCGCGTCGAGCTCGAGGACCTCTCCTTCCAGGCGATCCATCCGATGCGCGCCGAGCGCATCAAGCGCGCCGTGGCCAGCGCCCGCGGCCATCGCCGCTCGGCGATCCGCCAGGTGCAGGACACCCTGCAGAACAGCCTCGACGAAGAGGGCATGACCGGCTCGGTCATGGGCCGCCAGAAGCACCTGCTGTCGATCTACCGCAAGATGCGCGACCAGAAGAAGTCGTTCGCCGAGATCATGGACGTGTTCGGCTTTCGCATCATCACCGACGACGTCGACAGCTGCTATCGCATCCTCGGCATGGTCCACAACCTCTACAAGCCGGTGCCCGGGCGCTTCAAGGACTACATCGCCATCCCCAAGGCCAACGGCTACCAGAGCCTGCATACCACCCTGTTCGGCAGCGGCGGCATGCCCATCGAGGTGCAGATCCGCACCCGCGAGATGGAGGCCATGGCCAACAACGGCATCGCCGCCCACTGGCTGTACAAGGCCGGCCAGACCGACCATCCGATCGCCGAGGGCAGCCATGCACGGGCCCGTTCCTGGATCAAGGGTCTGCTCGAGATGCAGCGCCACGCCGGCGACTCGCTGGAGTTCATCGAGCACGTCAAGAACGACCTGTTCCCGGACGACATCTACGTGTTCACGCCCAAGGGCGACATCATGGAGCTGCCCCAGGGCGCCACGGTGATCGACTTCGCCTACAGCGTGCACACCGACATCGGCAACAGCTGCATCGCCTGCCGTATCGACCGCCATCTGGCGCCGCTCTCCACCCGGCTCGAGAGCGGCCAGACGCTGGAGATCATCACCGCGCCCGGCGCCAGGCCCAGCCTGGCCTGGCTCAACGTGGTGGTCACCGCCAAGGCGCGCTCGGCGATTCGCCACGCGCTCAAGCACCAGCAGCACACCGAGGCCGTCCAGCTCGGCCGCCGGCTGCTCAACAAGGCGCTGGCGGAGTTCGAGACCAGCCTCGAGGAGCTGCCCGGCGGGCCGATGGCCACGCTGCTGGCCGAGCTGGAGCTGAAGAGCCAGGATGCCCTGCTGGAGTCGATCGGCCTGGGAGCGCGCGTCGCCCACGTGGCCGCCCGGCGCCTGGTCGACCTGCATCACGGCGAGCAGCTGCCGACCGCGGAGACCCCGCACCGGCAGGGGCCGATCGTCATCAGCGGCGCCGAAGGCATGGTGATCAAGTTCGCCCGCTGCTGCCACCCGCTGCCCGGCGATCCCGTCATCGGTCATCTCTCGGTGGGCAAGGGCATCGTCGTCCACCGCACCGAGTGCCGTAACCTGGCCGAACTCAAGAGCGACCCGGACAAGCTGTTCGCCCTCGAGTGGTCCGACCAGGCCGACGAGGACTTCCCGGTGCCGCTGCGCCTGGAGATCGAGAGCCGCCGCGGGCTGGTGGCGGAACTGGCCGGCCTGGTCACCGACGCCGATGCCAACATCGAGCGCATCGGCATCGAGGAGCGCGACGCCCGGCTGTCGATCGTCAACCTCACCGTCTCGGTACGCAACCGCGTGCACCTGGCGCGCATCATCAAGCGCCTGCGCAACCTGTCCCACGTCGGCAAGATCACCCGGCTGGGCAACTGACCCCCGGCGCCCCCGCCCGTCGCGGTCGCGGCGGGCGGGGGCGCCGTCATTGGACACTTCACCATCATCGCCAACAACACATGGAGCACACCATGAGCAACAAGGCCGTCATCAACACCGACCAGGCACCCGCCGCCATCGGCCCCTACTCCCAGGCCATCAAGGCCGGCAACACCGTCTACATGTCCGGCCAAATCCCGCTGGACCCGGCCACCATGGAGATCGTCTCCGACGACTTCGAGGCCCAGGCCCGTCAGGTCTTCGCCAACCTGAAGGCCGTCGCCGAGGAGGCCGCCGGCGGCCTCAAGGACGTGGTCAAGCTGAACCTCTACCTGGTGGACCTGGACAACTTCGCCATCGTCAACGGCATCATGGAAGAGTTCTTCGACGCGCCCTACCCGGCCCGCGCCGCCGTCGGCGTCAAGGCCCTGCCCAAGGGCAGCCAGGTCGAGGCAGAGGCCGTGCTGGTCATCGGCGACTAAGGAAAGGCTGATTCATTGCTGCGCTCGAGATCCTGGCCGCCGGCGGTGCTCGCTATCCTCATGTAGCAGGCTACACTCCGGTAGCTGCGCTCCGGCGGCGACCAGCCTCTCATCGCTCGCGACATGAATCCGCGCTTTCCGTTACCTCTCTGAAGAGAGCCTTCCTGCCATGCGCCTGTTTCTGGCCCTGGTACCGCCGCCGGCCCTGCGCCGGCGGTTCGGCGTTCTGGCCGATGCCGCCCGCTCCCGCTGCGGCGGCCGGCGCATGCCGGACGACGGCTTTCACCTCACGCTCGCCTTCCTCGGCGAGCAGCCGGAGGCCCGGGCCACGGCCATCGCCGATTGGCTGGCGCGCTTCACCCTGCTGCCCGGCCGCTGGCGGCTCGACCGCTGGGGCCAGTTCCGCCGCCCGGGCATCGTCTGGGTCGGCGGCGACGCCCCCGATCCGGCGCTCGGCGCCCTCCAGCATCAGCTCTGGAACGGGCTCGAGCGGCTCGGCGTCGAAGGGCGCCCCGAGCGCTTCGTGCCGCATGTCACCCTGCTGCGCCGGGCCGAGCGACCACCCGCCCCCGACCTGCCGGCCGTGGCGCTGGACTGGACGTATTCCCGCGTCGAGTTGATCCGCTCGACCGTCACGCCCCGGGGCAGCCGCTATGCCTGCCTGGCGCGCACGCCCGGGCCACTCCCGGACGTGTCGGCAGACGGTCGGAAGGACGAGGAACGCTAGGTGGTGGCCTCGGGCAGGTAGCCGCCCTCGCGCAGCACCTGCAGATAGCCCTCGCGGAAGGTGGGGAAGCGGAAACGATAGCCGCTCTCGAGCAGGCGAGCGTTGTCGCAGCGCTTGCTGGCCCGGCGGCGCAGCGGCGACTGGATGGTCTCGGTGGCCTCGACCTTGAGCTGCCTGGCCAGCCAGGCCATCACCTCGTGGAGCGGTGCCGGCTCGCAGTCGCTGGCGAGATAGAGCTCATGCAGCGACTCGCCGGCCAGCGCCCGCCCGATCAGGTGGGCCAGCACGCCGGCGCAGTCGTCGCGATGGATGCGGTTGGAGTACATGGCCGGTGTCGCGGCGGCGATACGGCCCTCGCCGACCTGGCGGATCAGGCGGTCGCGCCCCGGGCCGTAGATGCCGGAGAAGCGCACTACCGACCCGAGCAACGCGTGATCGATCAGCGCCTGTTCGGCCTCGCGCATCAGCGCGCCGGAGAAGCCGGTGGGCTCGGTGGGGCTGGCCTCATCCACCGTCTCGCCGCCCTGCTGGGCGTAGACGCTGGTGGAAGAGACGAAGAACACGTGCTTCGGCGGGCGCTTGCGGCCACCGAACTCGGCGAGCACCGCCTTGAGGCCATCCGGGTAGGCCGCCCGATAGGCCTCTTCCTCGAAGCGGTCGGCGCTGACCACATAGACCAGAATATCCGCATCCGGCAGCTCGGCCAGCGCCGTCGCGTCGCCGAGATCCGCCGAGATGCCCTTGAGGCCGGTATCGGCCAGCCTTGTGGCATCGCGGCGCACCCCGATGACCTTGTGGCCGTCGGCCTTGAGCGCCTGGCCCAGCGTCGTACCGATGTCGCCGCAGCCCAGAATCAGCGTCGTTGTCTTCACCTTTCCCTCGCCCCCTGATAAAAAGTCCCTATGACCCTTGGGGTGCCCTATGGATGGGGCCCGCGACACACTGACAATCGAGGAAGCCCCGGCACCAAAATGACTCTAACAGAACTCCGTTACATCGTAACCCTGGCCCAGGAACGCCACTTCGGCCGCGCCGCCGAGCACTGCTTCGTGTCCCAGCCGACCCTCTCGGTGGCAGTCAAGAAGCTGGAGGAAGAGCTGGGCGTGGCACTGTTCGAGCGTTCCAAGTCCACCGTACAGGTCACGCCGCTGGGCGAGAAGATCGTCGAGCAGGCCCAGCGCGTGCTGGAACAGAGCAGCGTGATCAAGGAACTGGCCAGCGCCGGGCGCGACCAGCTGGCCAGTCCGCTGCGCATCGGTGCCATCTATACCGTCGGCCCCTACCTGTTCCCGCACCTGATTCCGGAGCTCACCCGCCGCGCGCCGCAGATGCCGCTCTACATCGAGGAAGGCTTCACCGGCGAGCTGCGGCGCAAGCTGCGCAGCGGCGAGCTGGACGCCATCATCGTCGCACTGCCGTTCACCGAGACCGACGTGGTGACCAAGCCGCTCTACGAGGAAGCCTTCGACGTGCTGCTGCCGGCCGACCACGCCTGGGCCGAGCGCGAGAGCATCGACAAGGAGGATCTGCTCCAGGAGCGCCTGCTGCTGCTCGGCGAGGGCCATTGCTTCCGCGACCAGATCCTCGAGGCCTGCCCGGCGATCAGCCACAAGCTCAACAGCCCCAACAACACCCTGACCGCCGAGGGCGGCTCGCTGGAGACGATCCGGCACATGGTCGCCTCGCGGCTCGGCATCACCGTGCTGCCGCGCTCGGCGATCGGCACCGGCCACTACGAGAGCGGCCTGCTCACCAGCCGCCCCTTCACGGCCCCCGGCCCGGGCCGCACCGTGGCCATCGCCTGGCGGGCCAGCTTCCCGCGGCCCCAGGCCATCGACGCGGTCACCGAGGCCATCGCCCACTGCCGCGCGGCCACGAACGAGCCGGCATGAGCGGCCTCGACGCCCCCGTCACGGACCTCAAGGGCGTCGGCGAGGCGCTGGCCCAGAAGCTGGGCCGCCTGCGCATCGATGCCGTCGCCGACCTGCTGTTCCACCTGCCGCTGCGCTACCAGGATCGCACCCGCATCACCCCCGTCGCCGGCCTCCGCTCCGGCGACGAGGCCGTGGTCGAGGGCGAGGTGATGGCCGCCGACGTGGTGCGCGGCCGGCGCCGCAGCCTGCTGGTGCGGCTCAGGGACGGCTCCGGCATCCTCAGCCTGCGCTTCTTCCACTTCTCGCCGGCCCAGCAGCAGCAGTTCTGCCCCGGCGCCCGGGTGCGCGCCTTCGGCGAGGCCCGGGCCGGTGCCACCGGGCTCGAGATCTACCACCCGGAATATCGCCTGATCGGCGAGGGCGCACCGGCGGTGGAGGATCACCTCACGCCTCTCTACCCGACCACCGAGGGGCTGCACCAGACGCGCCTGCGGGCGCTGATCGACCAGGCCCTGGCACGCCTCGACGCCACGCCCGAGGCGCTGCCGGAATGGCTGCCCGAGGCGCTGCGCCACCAGTACGCCCTGCCGGAGCTGCACGACAGCCTGCGCGAGCTGCACCATCCGCCGCCGGATGCCGACCCGGACGCGCTGGCCGAGGGCCGCCACCCGGCCGCGCGCCGGCTGGCCCTGGAGGAACTGCTGGCCCACCGGCTGAGCCTGCGCGAGGTACGCCTGCGCATCCAGGAGGACGGCGCGCCGGCGCTGTCCGACGGCCGTGGCCTGCAGGCCCGCTTCCTGACCCAGCTGCCCTTCTCGCTGACCGGCGCCCAGCGCCGGGTACTCGACGAGATCCGCGCCGACCTGGCCGAGGAGCGGCCCATGCTGCGCCTGGTGCAGGGCGACGTGGGCTCGGGCAAGACCGTGGTCGCCGCCATGGCGGCGCTGTCCGCCATCGCCGGCGGCTGCCAGGCGGCCATGATGGCGCCCACCGAGATCCTCGCCGAGCAGCACTACCGGGCCTTCAAGGCCTGGTTCGAGCCGCTCGGCATCGAGGTGGCCTGGCTGGCGGGCAAGCTCAAGGGCAAGGCCCGGCTCGACGCCAAGGCGGCGATCCTCGACGGCCGGGCGCAGATGGTGGTCGGCACCCACGCGCTGTTCCAGGGCGACGTTCACTTCCATCGCCTGGGCCTGGCGATCATCGACGAGCAGCACCGCTTCGGCGTCCACCAGCGCCTGGCGCTGCGCGAGAAGGGCGAGGCCGGCGGCCTGACGCCCCACCAGATGGTGATGACCGCCACGCCGATCCCCCGCACCCTGGCGATGAGCGCCTACGCCGACCTGGACGTCTCGGTGATCGACGAGCTGCCGCCCGGGCGCACCCCGGTGAAGACGGTGGTGGTGCCCGACGGGCGCCGCCCCGAGGTGGTCGAGCGCATCCGCCACGCCTGCGCCGAGGGCCGCCAGGCCTACTGGGTCTGCACCCTGATCGAGGAGTCCGAGGCGCTGCAGTGCCAGGCCGCCGAGGCCAGCCGCGACGAGCTGGTGGCGGCGCTGCCTGAGCTCTCGATCGGCCTGGTCCACGGCCGCATGAAGGCCGCCGAGAAGGCCGAGGTGATGGCGGCCTTCAAGGCCGGCGAGCTGGACCTGCTGGTGGCCACCACGGTGATCGAGGTCGGCGTCGACGTGCCCAACGCCAGCCTGATGATCATCGAGAACCCGGAGCGACTGGGCCTCTCCCAGCTGCACCAGCTGCGCGGCCGGGTCGGCCGCGGCGCCACCGCGAGCTTCTGCGTGCTGCTCTATCATCCGCCGCTGTCGGACCACTCGCGCAAGCGACTGACGGTGATGCGCGAGACCACCGACGGCTTCCGCATCGCCGAGCAGGACCTGGAGATCCGCGGCCCCGGCGAGGTGCTGGGCACTCGCCAGACCGGCCTGGCGCAGATGAAGATCGCCGATCTGGAGCGCGACGCCGACCTGCTGCCGCGCATCTCGCCGCTGGCCGAGGCGCTGCTGGCCGAGCACCCCGAGGCCAGCCGGCCGCTGATCCGCCGCTGGCTGGGCGAGGAAGCCGGCCGCTACGGGCAGGTCTGACAGCTGCAAGCCAGCAGCGTGAAATCGTTCGCCGCAAAAGAAAACCCCGAAGGTGGAAGCCTTCGGGGTTTTCTTGTAGCTCGGCGCTTGTAGCTCGGCGCTTGTAGCTCGGCGCTTGTAGCTCGGCGCTTGTAGCTCGGCGCTACAGGTGCTTCAGCAGTCCCTGCAGGCGCTCGAGGTCCCTGGCATCGCCGACCAGCCGCACGCGGCCGGCCATCATGCCGTCGAGGAAGGCCTTCTGGGTGGGCTTGCGGAGCACCCGGATCGCGCTGTCCGCGTCCTCGAAACGCAGCTCCAGGTCGAGATCCACCGGCAGGCCGTTCCCGGTCTCGATGCCGCGAGGCGACATCCGATAGTGGCGGGCGATGGCGAGATCCTCGGTGCCGATGCCCCAGTCGAGGCGTTTCAGTTCACCCAGGCGCTCGCGGAAGGCGGGCTTGCGACGCAGCGCACGCTTGAGCAGCACGCCGAGCACCCACAGCATCAGGCGGAGCTTCATCGGGATACCGTTGGTCGGAAAGCGAAATGAGGAAGGATCGCGCGGCCCGAGCATCGGGCCGCGCCTCGCGCCTTACTTGGCGACGGCGTCCTTGAGGCCCTTGCCCGGCTTGAAGGCCACGGTCTTGCTGGCCGGAATGGTCAGGGACTCGCCGGTCTGGGGGTTCTTGCCGGTGCGGGCGGCACGCTCGCGCACGGTGAAGGTGCCGAAACCGATCAGCGACACGTCCTTGCCGTCGGACACGCTGCCGGTGATCTCGTCGAGAATGACGTTCAGCACCTGGCTGGCCTTGTCCTTGGAAAGATCGGCACGTTCGGCGATCGCCGCGGCGAGTTCGGGTTTGCGCATACAGCCCTCCTGGTTTGACATCCTGCCGATGATCCCATCGGCCGCATTGTTGTTCGCGGTGATTCATGCACCACTCGCATGCCGCCGACGGGGCGGCATGCGGATGACGCCGTGTGGCAACGCCGCTGCCAGACCCGGAATCCCGGGGGCGCCGTCGTTGACGTCACTAGCCTAGCAACGGCGGCGCAGCGCGCGCCAGTTCGACTTTCCGACGCACGCGGGCGCCTGTCAACGCAAATCCGATCAAACGTCCGTCTTCATCCTCGGCCAGGGCGCTCAGATCATGCCCCTCGCCCTCGATGCGCCAGCGGGCGGGAGAGACGGCGGGAGGAAGCGCCACCACCGGCAGCAGCGGCGTCTTCACCAGCACCGGCCAGGGCCCGTAGCGCACCTCGGTGGGCGTGCCGGAAAGCGTCGCCGCCAGCGCCTTGGCGCCGGCCTGCAGCGGCTGGACGTACATGGCATTGACGCCGTCGACGCAGGCCACGTCGCCCAGCGCATGGATGCCGGGCGCCGAGGTCGCCAGATGGCGGTCGACGAGAATCCCGGCCGGCCCCACGGCAAGCCCGGCCGCCTCGGCCAGCGCGGTGCGGGGCCGCAGGCCGGTGGCCACCAGCACCAGGTCGGCCTCGAGGGCGGTGCCGTCGTCCAGGCCCAGCGCCACCCGCTCGCCCTCGGGCGAAAGCAGGTCGACCATGCGCCCGGTGTGCAGGGCGATGCCGGCCTCGACGAAGGCCTCGCCCAGCGCCCGCCCCAGCGGCTCGGGCAGCAGCCGCGGCAGCGGCGCCGACTCCGGGGCGATCAGCTCGACCGCATGACCGCCGGCGGCCAGGTCGTTGGCGAACTCGCAGCCCACCAGGCCGATGCCGACCACGGCGACCCGCGCCGGGCGATCGAGCGCCGCCAGGGCGGCGTGGAAGGCACGGTAGTCGTCGAGATCGTTGACGGTATGGACCCGGCCGGCCAGCGCCTCGGGAATAGCGAAGGGCGGCGCCGGGGCCGCGCCGGTGGCCAGCACCAGCTCGCCCCAGGGCAGCCGCTCGGCGCCGAGGGTCAGGGTGTACGCGGCCGGATCGATGGCCTCGACCCGGGTGTGCGTGCGCATCGTCACACCGAGCTGGTCGGCCGCCTCAAGCGCGCTGCGCGAGGCCAGGCGATCCGGCGGCAGGCGCTTGGCGAAGCCGGTGGAGAGCAGCGGCTTGGAGTAGTCCTCGCCGCCGTCGGCGGTGATCAGGGTGATGGGGCGCTCGGGCTGCCGGGTCCGGACCTGGCGCGCCAGGCCCAGCCCGGCCATGCCGGAGCCGATGATGGTCAGGGGTGCGCTCATGGGGCTCCTCGCTGCAGGGGCGCGACGGCCCGACATGGTACACTAGCCGCCCTTTGCATTGGACGCGGAGTAGCGCAGTGAATCACGGTCCGGCCCTCGCTCCCCGATGGCGCCCCCTGGCGGCGGCCCGCCCCGCCATGAGCCCGGCCTGGTGGCGTTGGGTCGCCTCACGGGACTCGCTGACCCGTCGGCTGATCGAGGCCGGCGCGCCGCGCCGCTTCCGGGTCAGGCTGCTCGACCAGCGCCTGGGCCGGCCGCGGCGCGACGAGGCCCTGGCACTGGGCATGGCGCCGGGCCGCCTGGCCTGGCGGCGCGAGGTCGCGCTGTGCCTCGACGACCGGCCCTGGGTGATGGCGCGCTCGGTGGCCCCGCTTCACGGCCTCCGTGGCCAGCGGCTGGCGGGCCTCGGCGAGCGCTCGCTGGGTCACTGGCTGTTCCGCCAGCCCGGCCTCGAGCGCGGCCCCATCGAGGTCAGCGCCGACCCGGCCCCCTTCCACGACGCCCCGGGCCCCTGGGGCCGACGCTCGGTGCTGCGCCACGGCCGCTTCGCGGTGCTGGTCCAGGAGTTCTTCCTCGACGACATGGCGGATGACCTGGCCCTGCCGGCGCGATAGGCTCCCAGGCATCGCCCGAAACCCGTGTCGTCCGATTCAACCGAGAGACCCACATGGAACGTTCCCTGATGCGCCCCAAGGGGCTGGACCGGCTGCCCGACTTCCTGCAACTGACCCGCCTCGACCGCCCCATCGGCACCTGGCTGCTGATGTGGCCGACGCTGTGGGCGCTGTGGACGGCGGCCGAGGGCGTTCCCGAGCGCCGGCTGCTGCTGATCTTCGTCGCCGGGGTCTACCTGATGCGGGCCGCGGGCTGCGTGGTCAACGACTACGCCGACCGCCACTTCGACGGCCACGTGAAGCGGACGAAGTCGCGTCCGCTGGCCACCGGACGCATCGGCGAAGGCGAGGCCAAGGCGCTGTTCGCCGGCCTGGTGCTGGCGGCCTTCGTGCTGGTGTGTTTCACCAACGCCTTCACCGTGATGCTGTCGGTGGGCGGCGTGATCCTGGCCTTCGTCTACCCCTTCATGAAGCGCTACACCCACCTGCCCCAGGTGGTGCTGGGGGCGGCCTTCTCGTGGGCCATTCCCATGGCCTTCGGCGCGGTGCTCGGCCAGGTGCCGCTGGAGGCCTGGCTGCTGTTCGCCGCCAACGTGCTGTGGACCGTGGCCTACGACACCGAGTACGCCATGGTCGACCGCGACGACGACCTGCGCATCGGCATCAAGTCCACCGCGGTGCTGTTCGGCCGTGCCGACCGGCTGATCATCGGCCTTTTGCAGCTGGCCACGCTGGCCCTGCTGGCCTGGGCCGGCGAACGCCTCGGCCTGGGCGGCTTCTTCTGGGTCGGCCTGGCCGCGATGGCCGCCACCTTCGTCCACCAGCAGCGGCTGATCCGCCATCGCGATCGCGATCGCTGCTTCCAGGCCTTCCTCAACAACCATTGGTCGGGGCTGCTGGCGTTCGCCGGCATCGCGCTGTCGCTGTGGCCGGCCGCCGGCGGGTGATGCCGGACGGGGTCGAACGGCAGGGCTAAGCGGGGGCGACAGGCGGTGACTGTCACGGTATTGTCACAAGGACATGCTGTCATCGTCACCAATATGTCACTGATCTCGACCATGAGGCCCCGGGATGACCGCCAAGACCGTACTGATCGTCGATGATGAAGCGCCCATCCGCGAGATGATCGCCGTGGCGCTGGAGATGGCCGACTATCGCGTCCTCGAGGCGGACAATGCCCAGAGCGCCCACGCCATGGTCGTCGATCACCAGCCCGACCTGGTGCTGCTGGACTGGATGATGCCCGGCACCAGCGGCGTCGAGCTCGCCCGCCGCCTGAAGCGCGAGGAAGGCACCTCGGAACTGCCGATCATCATGCTCACCGCCAAGGGCGAAGAGGACAACAAGATCCAGGGCCTCGAATCCGGGGCCGACGACTACATCACCAAGCCCTTCTCGCCCCGCGAGCTGGTGGCGCGCCTCAAGGCGGTGCTGCGCCGCGCCACGCCGCGCGGCGTCGAGGAGCCGGTGCAGGTCGAGGGCCTGATGCTCGACCCGGTCAGCCACCGGGTCAGCATCGACGGCCAGTCGCTGGAGATCGGCCCCACCGAGTACCGCCTGCTGCAGTTCTTCATGACCCACCAGGAGCGCGCCTATACCCGCGGCCAGCTGCTCGATCAGGTCTGGGGCGGCAACGTCTACGTCGAGGAGCGCACCGTGGACGTGCACATCCGCCGCCTGCGCAAGGCGCTGGGCGAGCCGCACCAGCAGCTGATCCAGACCGTGCGCGGGACCGGCTACCGCTTCTCCGCCAAGGGCTGACGTGGGCCGGCTGTGGCGACGCGAATGGTGGCGGCTGGGTGCCCTGGTGGGCGCCGGCGCCCTGGTCGGCTGGCCCTTCGGCTTCAGCGGCACCGGCATCGCCGTGGGGCTCGCCCTCTATCTCTTCTACCAGCTGCGCCAGCTGCACGCCCTGCAGGAATGGCTGACCCATCATCCCCATGACGAGCCGCCCTCGGCCTCCGGCCTGTGGGGCGAGCTGTTCGATCGCCTCTACCGCTACCAGAAGGGCCAGCGCCTCACCCAGCGCCGGCTGCGCGACACCCTGAGCCGTATCCAGGAGTCCTCGGAGGCGATGCGCGACAGCGTGGTGATGCTCGACCGCCACGGCGACATGGAGTGGTGGAACAGCGCCGCCGAACGCATGCTGGGCCTCAAGCCGGCCCATGATCGCGGCCAGCACATCACCAACCTGATGCGCGACCCAAGCTTCGTCGACTACTTCCACGCCCGGGACTATCGCGAGCCGCTGACGCTGTGCTCGCCGATCGACGAGAACCTCATCCTGCAGTTCCAGATCACCCTCTACGGCGACGACGAGCGCCTGGTGATGGCCCGCGACATCACCCGCCTGCACCGCCTGGAGCAGATGCGCCGCGACTTCGTGGCCAACGTGTCCCACGAGCTGCGCACCCCGCTCACCGTGCTGGCGGGCTACCTCGAGACCTACGGCGACATGGCCGAGATGCTGCCCGAGCGCCTGGGCCGAGGCATCGGCCAGATGCAGAGCCAGACCAAGCGCATGCAGAACCTGGTCAACGACCTGCTGCTGCTGTCGCGGCTGGAGAACGACCAGGGCGGCCACGACGACATCCGCATCGACCCCACCAGCCTGCTCGAGGCCGTGCGGCGCGACGCCGAGGCGCTGTCCGAGGGCCACCACCAGCTGGAGGTGGCGGTCGAGGAGCCCCGCGGCCTGCTCGGCTCGGAGAAGGAGCTGCACAGCACCGTTTCCAACCTGGCCTTCAATGCCGTGCGCTATGCCGGCGAGGGCAGCCGCATCGTGCTGCGCTGGCGCCCCTGGGGCGACGGCGCCTGCCTGGAGGTGGAGGACGACGGCGAGGGCATCGATCCGCTGCACATCCCGCGCCTGACCGAGCGCTTCTACCGGGTCGACAAGGGCCGCAGCACCGCCACCGGTGGCACCGGCCTGGGGCTGGCCATCGTCAAGCACGTGCTGCTGCGCCACGACGCCCAGCTGGAGATCGACTCCCGGCTCGGCGAGGGCGCCACCTTCCGCTGCATCTTCCCCGCCGCCCGCCTCACCGACGCCGCGCCGGCTTCGCGGCGCGCTTGATCCCGTCCCCGGACGCCACTCCGCCCGACGCAGGCCGGGCGGAGGGATGTCACGTGATCACGACGCCTGCCCGGGGCGCGGGCATCAGCGCCTCGCCGGGGCAGCATCGGGCGTCAGCGCCCGGTAGTGGTCTTCCCACATCAGCACCGCGCCGGCCACGGCACCGGGCAGCAGGAACAGGTTGGCCAGCGGCAGCCAGGTGATCAGCATCACCCAGCCGCCGTAGGTGAGCGTCGGCCAGCGGCGCGCGGCCAGCCGGCGGCGCATGTCGGCGAAGGTCACCTTGTTGTTGTCCATGGGATAGTCGAGGTAGGTGACCGCCATCATCCAGGCCGAGAACAGCAGCCACAGCAGCGGGGCGACCAGGTTGATCACCGGGATCCAGCCGATCACGAACAGCAGCGCCATGCGCGGCAGGATGTAGCCCAGCTTGACCAGTTCACGGCCCAGGGCATCGATGGCGGTGCGTGCCAGGCCACGGTCGTCCAACGGCGGCCGGCCGGTCACCTCGCGCTCGACCTTCTCGGCCAGCAGGCCGTAGAAGGGCGCGGCGATCAGCTGGGTCACCAGGGTGAAGCTGAAGAACACGATCAGCCCCAGGCTGAGCACGAACAGCGGCCAGATCAGCCACGACAGCCAGTCGAGCCAGCCCGGCACCATGGCCATCCAGCCGTCGAGCCAGCCGCCGAAGTGGGTCAGCACGTAGCTCAGCATGGCAGCGTAGACCACCAGGTTGGCCAGTATCGGCAGGAACACGTAGCGGCGCAGGCCGGGGGTGTAGACCAGGCGGGTTCCCCGGGACAGCGCCGAGAAGGCATCCAGCATCGGTGTCATTTCCTCCATCACGACGACGGCGGCCGTCGCCAGGGGCGACGGCCGCTTCTTTGACGGTAGCGGTCGAGCGGGGTTCAGCCCTCGTCGCCGCGCACCTCGTCGTCGAGATCATCCGGGGCCGTGTGGCGGATGTCGAGCCCCTTGACCAGATAGACCACGTATTCGGCCAGGTTGTTGGAGTGATCGCCGATCCGCTCCAGGGCGCGCAGGATCCACATGATGCCGAGTACCGGGGATATCACCCGGGCGTCTTCCATCATGAAGGTCATCAGCGAGCGCATGGCGCTCTTGTACTCGTTGTCGACCTGCTCGTCCTCCTGGACCACCTTGAGCGCCATCTCGGTGTCGAAGCGGGCAAAGGCGGTCAGGGCGTCGCGCATCATCTTGCGCACGTGCTCGCTGATCACGCGTACCTCGACGAAGCCGCGGCTGCCGTTCTGGCTCTCGACCAGCTCCAGGGCGTTGCGGGCGATCTTGCTGGCCTCGTCGCCGATGCGCTCCAGGTCGGAGGCGGCGCGGATCACCGCCAGCACCAGGCGCAGGTCGGAGGCCGCCGGCTGACGGCGGGCCAGGATCTGGGTGCACTCGTCGTCGATCTTGATCTGCATGTCGTTGACGGCGCGATCGTTGTCGACCACTCGCTCGGCCAGGGCGGAATCGCTGTCGAGCAGGGCACGGACGGCGTCCTGTACCTGCTTCTCGACCAGACCGCCCATGGCCATCAGGTGGGTCTTGAGCTCCTCGAGCTCATGATTGAACTGCCGCGAGATGTGCTGGCTGTGGATATCGCTGGTGATGTCCATGAGACTCTCCTGAGGGCGCTGGCGTCAGGCCATGCGTCCGGTAATGTAGTTCTCGGTGCGCGCGAGGCGCGGATTGGTGAACAGGGTATCGGTGGGGGCGTACTCCACCAGTTCGCCGCCCTGCAGGAAGGCGGTGAAATCCGAGACCCGTGCCGCCTGCTGCATGTTGTGGGTGACCAGCACCAGGGTCAGGCTCGACTTCAGGTTGCGGATCAGCTCCTCGACCTTGAGCGTCGAGATCGGGTCCAGGGCCGAGGCCGGCTCGTCGAGCAGCAGCACCTCGGGCTCCACCGCCAGGGTCCGGGCGATCACCAGGCGCTGCTGCTGGCCGCCGGACAGCGCCCAGGCCGAGGCCTGGAGGCGATCCTTGACCTCTTCCCACAGCGCCGCCGAGCGCAGTGACCACTCGACGATGTCGTCGATACGCCGCTTGCGCAGCCCGCCCTGCAGCCGCAGCCCGAACGCCACGTTGTCGTAGATCGACATCGGGAAGGGGTTCGGCGCCTGGAACACCATGCCGACCCGCCGGCGCAGCTCGGCCACCGCCACCTCGGGGGCATGGATCTCCTGGCCCTCGAGCCGAATCTCGCCCTCCCGCCGCACGTCCTCGTTGAGGTCGTGCAGGCGGTTGAGGGCGCGCAGCAGGGTCGACTTGCCGCAGCCCGAGGGCCCGATGAAGGCGGTGACCCGATGACGCGGCACCCGCAGGCTGAGGTCGCGCAGCGCCGGCTTGTCGCCGTAGCGCAGCCCGAAGCCCGAGATCTCCAGGCAGGAGGCCTCGGGCGCGAAATCGATGAAGGCTCCGTGCCGCGGAGCCGGGTCCTGCTTGACCGGCATTACATACCCCTTGGCACCACGGCCGGCCTCAGAGACGCGAGAGGCTACCGTGGCGTGATCTCAGATGATGGCGCAGAAATATTGCAGTCAGGTTAAGCACCAGGATCACCAGTACCAGCAGCAGCGCCGTGGCATAGACCAGCGGCATTGCCGCCTGGACATCGTTGCTGTGGAAGGCGGTATCGAAGATGTGATAGCCCAGATGCATGAACTTCCTTTCAAGGTGAAGGAAGGGGAAGTCGCCGTCCAGCGGCACCTGGGGCGCGAGCTTGGCCACGCCGACCAGCATCAAGGGGGCCACCTCGCCGGCCGCCCGGGCCACCGCCAGGATCATCCCGGTGAGCATCGCCGGGGTGGCCATCGGCAGCACCACCCGGCTGAGCATCTCCAGGCGGGTGGCGCCCAGCGCCAGGGCGCCTTCGCGCTGGCGGTCGGGGATCCGCGCCAGCCCCTCCTCGGTGGCCACGATCACCACCGGCAGGGTCAGCAGCGCCAGGGTCAGCGAGGCCCACAGCAGGCCCCCGGTACCGAAGGTCGGCGATGGCAGCGATTCCTCGAAGAACCATTGATCGAGGCGGCCCCCGAGGCCGTAGACGAACACCCCGAGGCCGAACACGCCGTAGACGATGGAGGGGACGCCGGCCAGGTTGCGCACGCCGATGCGCACCAGCCGGGTCAGGCGCCCCTGGTGGGCCACCTCGTTGAGATAGACCGCCGCCAGCACACCGAAAGGCGTGACCAGCAGCGACATCAGCATCACCATCAGGATGGTGCCGAAGATCGCCGGCCAGACCCCGCCCTCGACGTTGCCCGCCCGCGGTCCCTCGGAGAGGAAGCGCCACAGGCCCTTGCCCCAGTCGGCGAACTTGGCCACGGGGCTCATGGCGTTGGGCCATCGAGCACGCAGGATCTCCTCGACGGGCAGGCGAATGCGACGACCGTCGGCGCTCTCCATCACCACCAGATCGCCCACCATGCGATCGCGCAGGACACGGATCCGTGCCTCGACGTCGCCCAGCACGCGGTTTGTCTCCGGCGTCTCGTCCCACTCGGCCCGGGCCGCCAGCGGCAGCAGGGCCCGGTCGCGCAGCCGGGCGATCTCCTCACGCCATCGCACCTGCTCCGCCAGCCGAGCGCGCAATGCCTCCCACGCCGCCTCGCCCTGCAGGCGCTCGCCCTCGTCGGGCATCCAGGCCACCAGGCGACCGATGAAATCCCCCCAACGACGGCGTTCCAGCACCATCAGCTCGCGGGGATAGGTCTCGGTCTCGATATCGGCCACCGGGACCCAGGTCCAGATATCGCCGTTCAGGTCGCGGTTGCCGGTGCGGTAGAGGCGCTCCTCGCCCTCGGCGTCGGGCAGCGGCGTCTGCCTCACCTCACGGCCGGCCAGGACCCGGCCGTCGGCCAGGGTCAGCTGGGCCACGTCGCTGGGCCAGAAATGCCCCAGCCCCCGCGAGGCCAGCAGCACCAGCAGCAGGGCCAGGAGCAGCAGCGACAGCGAGATGCTGCCGGCGGCCAGCCAGGCCCAGGGACCTTCGCCCCGGGGCAGGCGGGCTCGTCCCGGGCGTCGCCAGGCACGGATCATGGCGTGCCCCCCAGCCGGCGGTAGCGACGACGCAGGCGGGTGCGAACCACCTCGGCCAGGGTATTGACCAGGAAGGTGAAGACGAACAGCAGCAGCGCGGCCAGCAGCAGCAGGCGATAGTGGGTTCCGCCAGGCGCCGCCTCGGGCAGTTCGGTGGCGATGCTGGCAGCCATGGAGCGCAGGCCGTCCAGCGGGCTGGCGGTCATCAGCGGCGTGTTGCCGCTGGCGATCAGCACGATCATGGTCTCGCCCACGGCACGCCCGGCGCCGATCATCACCGCCGAGAACACGCCCGGCCCGGCCGCCGGCAGCACCACGCGCCACAGGGTCTGCCAGCGCGTCGCGCCCAGCGCCTGGGCGCCCTCGGCCAGGCTCTTCGGCACCCCGGAGAGGGCATCCTCGGCCAGGGCGTAGACGGTCGGCATCACCGCGAAGCCCATGGCCATGCCGACGATGATGGCGTTGCGGCTGGCGTAGTCGAGCCCCAGGTGGGCGGCGAGCCAGGTGCGCAGGTCGCCGCCGAACCACCAGCCCTCCAGCCAGGGCGCCAGCCCGTTCGCCAGGCCCCACAGCAGCAGCAGCCAGGGCAGCAGCCACAGCGCCGACCAGCCCAGCGGCAGGCGCTGGCGTACCCGGCCGGGCAGCCGGCTCCACAGGGCACCGCCCAGCACCAGGCCCGGCGGCAGCAGCAACAGCAGGGTCAGTCCCAGCCCCAGGTGGCGTTCCAGCCAGGGGGCCAGCACCAGGCCGGCGAGGAAGCCGATCACCACGCCGGGCAGGGCCTCGAGCAGCTCCAGGGTGGGCTTGATATGAGCGCGCAGCCGCCGCGACATGAACAGCGCCGAGTGCGCGGCCGCGCCCAGCGCCAGCGGTACGGCGATCACCAGCGACCAGGCCGCGGCCTCCAGGGTGCCCCAGGCCAGCGGCGCCAGGCTGAAGCGCGGCCCCGGCTCTCCCTCAGGCAGCGCCGGCTGCCAGCGATAGACGGGCTCGTCCAGGCCGGGATAGGGCTGGGGCAGCCACAGCGACGCGAGGCTCACCTCGGGCTCGCCCGGCGACGACGACCAGAACAGCGGCAGGACCTCGACCGCCAGGAACACGCCGATGGCCATCACGGCGGCGATCACGCCGATGCCGCCGGCGGTGATCAAGGCCGTGGCCAGGCGGTCGCGGCCCTGGCGCAGGCGGCGTCGCAGCAGCGGTGAAGAGGAAGAGTCGTGCATGAAGGCCGGCGAGTCGGTGGGTTAGCGCAAGGTTACGACATTGTCATGACAGTCGGGTGACACTGTCACGTCTCGTCGCGCGTAGGCTGCAGGATGCGTCGCTGGCGGGCCAGGCTCGCGGCCGGCAGCGACACGAAGCCCATCTCCTCGACGATAGCCTGGCCCTCGACCGAGAGCACCAGTTCGAGGAAGGTCCGCTCGGCGACGGGCAGCACCTCGCCCGGCGGCTGATTGACGTAGATCCTCAGGTCCCGGGCCAGCGGATAGTCGTCGCGACGCACCGCCAGAGGTGTGGGCTCGTGCAGGCGCCCCTCGGGGTCCCGTAGGGCCAGCGCGCGCACGCCGGGCGTGAGGTGATTGAGGCCGGCGTAGCCGATGGCCAGGGGGTCGTCGGCCACCGCCTCGACCACCGCGGCCGACCCTGGATGTTCGTTGACCTCGGGGCGGAAGCTGCCGTCGCACAGGCCCTCGCGGCGGAACAGTCCGTGGGTGCCGGATACCGCATTGCGACCGTGCAGCACGATGGGCCCCGCCGGGAAATCGAGCCCCAGCGCCTGCCACTGGTGGATGCCTCGCTCGGCCCCACAGTAGTGAGTCTCGGAGAAGATGGCGTCGAACTCGCGGCGCGCCAGGCTCGACAGCGGGTTATGGCGATTCACCACGACCACCAGCGCATCCCGCGCCACCACGATCTCCCGCGGTGGATAGCCATGACGATCGACGAAGGCCTGGCGCTCTTCCTCGCTCATCGGCCGCGACATGGGCCCCAGCAGGGTGGTACCGGCGGTCAGCGCCGGCGGGGCGCTGGCCGAGCCGGCCACCTGGAGCTGAACGCGCAGCCCCGGGTAGTGCTCGCTGAGCAGTTCGCCCCAGCGCAGGATCAGCCCCGCCATGGTGTCGGAGCCGACGGTATCGAGGGTGCCGACATGGTGTTCGGCCGAGGCCGGCGCGCTCCAGAGCCCGACGAGGACCAGCAGCCAGGCCGGCAGGCAGCGACGAAGGACCGCTATCATGAAGTTTCTCCCGCTCATACGGATCGGGCGCGACCCTCGTCCCCACAGGGTAGAGTGGCCACGCCCTCGACGTTTATCATGTTTCGCTGATCCCTAGCCGGTGACGATCGCTCCGTCGATCCCCCACCATGACGCCCACACAACAACAAGCCAGGCGAACCGATGCCATGAGCGAACTCGACGACATTCCGGCCCCCCGCGGCCATCTGACTCTCAAGCTGGTCGCCCGCCGCCAGGACACCAACTTCCATGGCGACATCGCCGCCGGCTGGCTGGTCGGCCATATGGAGCAGGCCGCCGAAATCGCCGCCGGCCGCGAAGCCGGAGGGCGCACCGCCACCGTGGCCATCGAGGCCATGGATTTCCTGTGCCCGGTGCGAGTCGGCTCGATGGTCAACATTTTCACCGATGTGCGCGAGATCGGCCACAGCTCGATCAAGATCGATGTCGAGGTCTGGAGCCGCTCGCCCCACGAGCGCGACCCCGACGAGCTGCACAAGGTCACCGAGGCGCGCTTCGTGACCGTGGCGCTGGACGACAACGGCCGCATCCGCGCGGTGCGTCAGGGCGGCTGAGCCGCCCCGAGTCGCCTCAACCGACCAGCGCCTCCCGCGACTTCAGGTAGTCGAGCTCACCGATGCCGGTGAAGGCGCTGACCCGCTGCTGGAAGTCGCGATAGGCCTCGAAGATCCGCTTCGAGGCCTCGTCGTTCTCGACCTGCCGCTGGATGACCTGCCCGGACGACTCGTGCAGCGCCGCCATGACGTCGTCGGGGAAGCGGCGCAGCTTGACGCCGTGATCGTCGACCAGGGTCCGCAGCGCCTCGGCATTGCGGAAGGCGAACTCGCTGAGCATCGCCAGATTGGAGGCCCGGCAGGCCTCGGTGACCACCGCCTTGAGATCGTCCGGCAGGGCGTTCCAGGCCTCCAGGTTGACCGTGCCCTCGAGGATCGCGCTGGGCTCGTTCCAGGCCGAGGTATAGTAGTAGTCGGCCACCTGATGCAGGCCGAAGGCCAGGTCGTTGTAGGGGCCGACCCAGTCCGCGGCGTCGAGCACCCCGGTCTCCATGGAGGTGAAGATCTCGCTGCCCGGAATCGTCAGGGTGGTCACCCCGATGCCGTTCATGGCCTCGCCGGCAAGCCCCGGCAGGCGCAGCTTGAGCCCCTGCATGTCGTCCAGCGAGTGGATCTCCTTCTTGAACCAGCCGGCCATCTGGGTACCGGTGTTGCCCACCGCGAAGGGCTTGAGGTTGTGCTCGGCATAGAGCTCGTCCCACAGCGCCTGACCGCCGCCGTAGTAGAGCCAGGCGTTGGTCTCGGTGGCGGTCATGCCGAACGGCACGGCGGTGAAGAACTGCGCCGCGGCGGCCTTGCCGCGCCAGTAGTAGGAGGCGGAGTGGCCCATCTCGGCGGTGCCGGCCGAGACCGCGTCGAAGACCTCCAGCGCCGGGACCAGCTCACCGGCACCGTGGACCTTCACCCGCATGCGTCCACCGGACATGCGCTCGATGCGCTCGGCGAGGTCGTTGGCGCCGGTGCCCAGGGCCGGGAAGTTCTTGGGCCAGGAGGTCACCATGTTCCAGGTGATGGTCTCCTGGGCGCTGGCGGTGCTGACGAAGGGGGCGGCGACGGCACCGGCGGTGCCGGCCCCCAGGGTCTTGAGGCTGGTCTTGAGAAAGTTGCGACGCTCCATGGAGAGGGCGGCTCCTTGTCCTTGCTGTTCTTTTCGTATCGCATGCCGAAGCATGTCAGTGTCCGCCGGGCAGTATCGCGAAAGCGGCATTTATCAGCAAGCGAACGACTGCGTCAGCAGTTCGGTTGGCCTGTCGGCTCGGGATCACACGAACACGAACCAGGCGTCGTATCGGCGCTCTGCTCCCGCTGTCAGTCCTGAATGACCACGTTGGCTCGAGTGCCTATGTGCTCCATCAACGCATCACGATCGTCTTTGGCCAACAGGCCGGTATAGAGCGTAGTCCGTTTAGCCGTTCCCTCTTTATCGTGATGAACAACGATCTTGCTTTCCCCTTTCTTCTTCACGCTCTGAATCGACGAGTAAGGGATTGTCTTCTTCGGAGAAATGGGCGTTTTCCTTGACTCCAGATGTTCATCGAAGACTCTGAACGGGTGATAAAAATGGCTGAGCAGGCCGAAACCAATACCTGCCACTCCAAATACAGTAAAGAGAAAACGTATCTCGTCAGATAAACTCGACATCGCCAGTGCAAATGCGATGAGCACACAGCCTCCGAAAAGCTGTGCGTATCGCTCGACGGGCTTCGCCTTAAAAGCACATATCAGTTGCATTGCGTTGCTTTCCTTAGCCATTTTCAGCGTCAACAGTTCATGGATGACATCGACCACATCGCGTCGAAACCTTCAAGCGAAGCTAGTACCTACTTGCTGTGCCATCACAGATAGAGCGCATTGATCTTGCCCTGCTGGGCCTCGACGTAGCGGTCATAGGTGGCGTCGTCCATGTCGCGCCAGAAGCGCGGGTCGCGGACGGTGTGGTGGTCATGCTCGCGGGTGGTGGGGTCCGCCGGCCGGTCCTGTTCCAGCATGGGGAAGTCCGGCAGCGGCTGGGATACGTCCATATAGCGCTGAAGCATGTCCCAGGTGGCACGCTGCTCGAGGTGGCTCTGGGTGGCACCGAACATCCCCACCAGGCGCACCTGAATCTCGTCGAGATGGTGCACCAGACTCAGCGAGTACTGAGGCGAGCCCTGCGGGTCCGGGGTGCTCAGCAGGTGGCAATCGAACTCGTAAAAGGGCCGCACATCCGCGACCTGCCAGGCAGTGCGCTTTTTGCTGGGATCAGTGAAGACGGTCACCTCACCGGTGCGGCGATTCAGTTCCCACATGGGGCCTGGCTGCATGCCGGCGGCGAAGTTGGGGGCAAGGCGCTGAACTAGCGAAGCCCCCCCCCAAAGCACAAGGAAAACAAGTAAAAAGATGAGAATAATCAACCAGCCAGAATAATCTAATAAATTAGATATATAGCTTCCATATCTTGCATTATTAGCTGACATTACTGCCATTGCCAGCACAGTTATAACGACTATGGGAGTAATAAAAAAAAGTCCCACTACTCCACAGGCTCGAGCCATGCCAAAGATAAAGGCCCGCTTGGTATGGCTTGTAAAGCGAATGCACTCCTCGTCCCAGCGCAGCGGCTGATCGACCCGATATTCAGGATCCTTGAGTTTGGCTACGGTCGGATCGGCCTCGTATTGACGCAGCTTTTGCGGGCTATTGTGCTGCCATTCGTGCATCGGACTGATATCGATGCTGGGGTTGCGATGCGCTAGGCGCTCGCCGCCAGCAGCGAAGGCGCGAAACTTGCGCGAGTGCCGGCCTTCGCCGGCGGGGCGCCGCCGAAGCCGATCCGGGGTATAGGCGTCCTCGGCATAGGCGCTTCGCGGTACCGTCGTCGCTTCCCTCGGCCCCTCACAGGTAAAGTGCATTGATCTTGCCCTGCTGGGCCTCGACGTAACGCTCATAGGTGGCGTCGTCCATATCACGCCAGAAGCGCGGGTCGCGGCCGGTTTCCCTGTCATGCTCGCGGGTGGTGGGGTCGGCCGGCCGGTCCTGTTCCAGCATGGGGAAGTCCGGCAGCGGCTGGGACACGTCCATATAGCGCTGCAGCATGTCCCAGGTGGCGCGCTGCTCGAGATGGCTCTGGGTGGCGCCGAACATCCCCACCAGGCGCGCCTGGACCTCATCGAGGTGATGCACCAGGCTCAGCGAGTACTGGGGCGAGCCCTGCGGGTCCGGGGTGCTCAGCAGGTGGCAGTCGAACTCGTAAAAGGGCCGCACATCCGCGACCCGCCAGGCGGTGCGCTTCTTGCTGGGATCGGCGAAGACGGTCACCTGGCCGGTGCGGCGATTCAGCTCCCACATGGGCCCGGGCTGCATACCGGCGGCGAAGTTGGGAGCAAGACGCTGTATTAGTGCCGCAGGACACCAAATAAAGAACGATATTAAAAACACTACCAAAGGCATCTGCCAGTCAAAAAAATCAAAAAAATTGTCTATGAAATCGCCATAACGAGCTCCATAAGCATCCATGGCAGCCAAAACAACAGAAGTCAGGAAAAAAACTGATACAGTAATCCCCCCCCCGACCAAACCAAATACTCGTGCCATGCCAAAAATAAAGGCACGCTTCGTATGACTAGTAAAGCGAATACATTCCTCGTCCCAGCGCAATGGCTGATCGACCCGATATTCAGGATCCTTGAATTTGGCTACGGTCGGATCGGCCTCGTATTCACGCAGCTTTTGCGGGCTATTGTGATGCCACTCGTGCATCGGGCTGATATCCACGCTGGGATCGCGATGCGCCAGGCGCTCGCCGCCGGCGGCGAAGGCGCGGAACTTGCGCGAGTGCCGGCACTCGCCGGCGGAGCGCCGCCGAAGCCGATCCGGGGTATAGGCGTCTTCACCATAAAACGGGTCCGTCTCAGCCATCGTCTGTGTCGTCCTTGTCGTTCGTCTCGTCGGCCCAGTAGGGCTGGTCGTACTCGGTAAAGTCCGGCGTGCTTTGTGCCGACGCCGAAATGTCGGCGGGGTCGGTCAGCGGCGCCGGTGCGGGCAGCACCCTCGGCAGGTAGGGCACCTCACTCAGCCTCCACTGCACCCGCACCGCCCAGCCGTGGCGGATGCGCCTCTCGCTCATGCCGCGGCCGCGGAACTCATCGTCCGGAGTATGCACGTAATACTCCACGCCATGGGCGGTCTCGCGCTGGAAGAGCGGTTGGCGATCCCCGCCAACGGGCTCCATGTCATGCTCCCACCAACCATATCGAACGTCCTTGTTATAGACCCCGGTATCGACCGCCTGCTGCCGACGAAGATGCGCGTGGATCTCCCAGCCGGCCGCGAGACCCGGCAAATTGCTCTCGATGGTGATGCGAGTATTGGCCGTGGGCGATCGCGTCTCCCCGATCAGATCAAGACCGGCGGGGCCGTCACCGAGGAGGCGATCGAGGGCCGCGGCTGGCCTCTGTGCCGCTTCGGGCACCAGGCCGATGCCCGGCGGGGTCCGCTCGACCAGGGGCTCTACGGAAATGGGCGCAATGCGCTCGATGCGGATGCGGATGCCGGCGAACAGGCTGACCAGGCGGTCGTACGCCTCGGTCGGCTCCTGCAGCCAGGGGGCACGATGCCCATGGGTGCCGAAGGGCCCCATGCGCAGCCACTCCTCGATCTCGTCGTCCGAGAGCCACATGGCGACCAGCGCCCCGGCGATCGACAGCCCGAGGGCGATCCAGCCCACCGGCCCCAGGCCCAGCCACAGCGCGCTGGTGGTAAGCAGCCCGGACCCCGCCACCACAAAGGTGCCGGCGGCGGCCACGCCCAGGGCGACGCCCGCCCCCCAGTTGCCGTTGCGTATGCTGGTGACGGCATCCCAAGCGAACAGCGCGGCAGTCAATATCCCTGCCGCAGTGCCGCCGATGGTGATTAAGGTCACATAGGCCGGCAGACGTGCCGCAAGACTGGGGAATACCTTCCCGATAGTTACCCCCCAAGGAGCTTTGCGGCTGATGGCCTTGGCGCGAAGCCAGGTCAACTGCTGATGACGCTCGCCGAAAAATTCCACAGCCTTGGTAGAAGCTACAAACAAATCGAGCACAGCACTTCCGATGCCTGCCCGCTGTCTCGTAGATTTGTCGTTTCCCCTCCGTGAAACCTCCTGCCTGAGGTTTAAGAACTCGATCACGGCGATGATATAGGGCAGGCGCACCGCATCGGCGCTGCGCGACAGGCTATATTGGCGGCGGGCGCGTCGGCTGATCGCCGCGGCCCTGGAGTCCTCATCAACCACCAGCACCTCGAGGGCCTGATCGCCCGCGGCCTGTGTCAGGTTGTTGGCGACCTCTTGGGTCAGCTTCCGCCCCGTGGCATCGCGAACGGCGCTCCTCACCCGGTCCGAGGCGCGGCTCAAGTCACTCTGCAAGCGCTGGCGGTCCGCCGGCGTCAGGCCATTGACCAGGCCGTCTTGCGCGTCGGCCACGCCGAGAATGACCTTGCCGATCGCCTGGCTGGGCGGCATGCTCTGCATCCCGCTCAGCAGGTCCGGCATACCGGCCCGCGCGAGCCGTGCCACCGAAGGAAAGATCGTGGCAACGGTTATCTCCGAACCGGCGTCCTTCAGCATCAGCATGGCGTGCTCGGCCATCTTGCCAAGGACATGATCGATCGCCCCCGTCCAGCGCTTCAGCTCCGGCACCAGGGACAGCCCTCCGCCTTCGACCAGACCGGCGAGCAACGCCGTATCCAGCAGCTGAATATCCTCCTCTCCCGGCGGGTCCATCTGACTCTGGGCCGCCAGCGCACCGAGGCGAACGCGCCCATCGCCGTGATTGATCTCTTCCTCGGGCAGCACGAGCGGGCCATCCAGCGGCGAGTCCTCATGGCTCGGGAACAGCATGCGATGCAGGGCATAGCCGCTGCCGTCCTCGATCACGCTGATGAGATAGCGCTGCGTACGACTGAACTCCACAGGCGGTTCGTCATGCAGGCCATCGGCATGCGCCGACGTTTCACGCAGCCCCTGGAGCAGGTCGGCTGCCAAGGCATAGGCCCCCAGGTAGTCATGGCCCTCCAGGCTCAACAGGTCGGCCAGTACCGACTGGCCTTCCAGGCTGATCAGGTGCCCATAGAGCGCCGTCTGATAGGCGTCGAACTGCTGGCGGGCGAGCTCTCGCTGAGCATCGCGCAGGATGCGGCTGAGCTCGCCGGTATCGCTCAGATCGGCCTCGTCGGCGAAGCGACGCAGCTCGTTTTCCTTTCCCTCGGCATCGTGGCGGCGCAGGATCGTGCGATTGACCAGGGCGGCGCATTCGTAGAACTCGTCTTCCGCGGCCAGCGTGGGCAGCTGCTGCAGATAGGCCAGGCCGGCCTGGCAGCCATTCGAGGCATGACGCATGGCGAACAGCGTATCCTCGATGACCAGGCCCGGAATATGGCGCGCACAGGCATCGGCCAGGCAGCTCTCGGCCTCACCAAGGCTCTGCTGCCAGATGTTGTCGGCCGACTCCTCCTCATCTTCCTCACTTTCTTCGGACGATGTCATCCGCTCCGACAGCACCTGAAGACGGGCGACGGCCTGGAGATAGGTCGGCGAGCGCGACTCTCCCGCATCCCTGCCACTGCGCTGCCCCGCCTCGGCGGCTTCGCGCGCCTTGATCCCTCCGGCATCGAAGGCTTCCAGCTCCTTGACGAGGGTTGCATGAAGCTCGCCCAGCGCGCTGCCGGACAGGTCCTGAGTCACCCGCTGCGGTTCGGCAAGCTGGAGTTCGATCAGGGGATCGCGCAGGCGCTGAGGCGAGTCTTCATCGAGGTAGTAAACGTATCCCTGAGTCGCATTCGTACCGCGACCGTTGAGGTTGATCGTGTTACCTCGACGCCCTTGCTCCAAAGGATTGGCTTCAAGGAAACCGAGCCGCGCGGCCGACCACTGCACCTCGGAGTAGGCGATCTTCAGCTCGCTATCGACATAGCGATCATCTTGTTTCCAAGGCAGCCAGATTTCCTCGAGCATGACACCGGCCGCGGGGCGACGGTCATCGCGATAACTCCCTTGTTCATCGCGATGGGCGGCGAGATCGACGTCACGGAATTCCAGGCGCCCCGACGCCTGATTGGCCGTCACCTCGATCTCGCGCCAGAGGGAGTCCCGGTAAAAGAGATACAGGTAGCCGGCACGCAGCGGCAGCGCTGTTCGCTCGCGTGAATCGAGCGACTCCCACAGCGCCATCGGCAGAACGGGCTGGATGACGTTGTGCTGGAGACGCCTCTGCCGCGTCGTCTTGTACAGCCACTCGAAGAGTGGCAGGCGAATCGGCTCACCGTTTTCGCTGGCTATCTGCAGCTGAGCATCGACACGCGCATGTCCCTGCCAGTCCCACTGGTGCAGGACGCTGACAGGCTCCTGAAGCGGTTCTGTGTCGGCGCTGCCGAAGGCTTCGAGAGGCTCGCCATCGAACTGATCCACGATCACGATCTCGTGACCATCCGGGTGTTCCTTCCCCATCACCTGAATGAACAGCTTTTCTACCTCGCAGGCAGTATTGCCAAGCGTGCCATTGCTCATGCCCACACCTTCCCTGTGTTCGTTTCATGCGCTGCGTGATCGATGTGGTGGCGAAGCGCCTCGAGCCGCTCTTCCGCCGGGAGAGTCTCCATGTTCTCGGGCAAGCCTTCGCGATGGTGAACGAAGCGCAGCGCCAGATAACTCCGCCACTCTGTCAGGGGAATCGATAGCCGACCGGCTTCCTCGAGCACTGAGATGAAACACGCGGCGTGTTGCGCCGACCCGGGATCGAGTCCTGCCTTGGCCTCCAGCTCCGCCCACATCGGGTAATCGGCCACGAACTCCTCCAGGGCGGACTCTTCCTCACGCGTCAGCGTGATCATCTCCTGGGCGATAGAATCCACAGCATCACTCTCTTCGGCTGCTTGCTTGACGGCATGCCAGGCGGCACCCGACTCGGCTCGCTGCGCGAAGGTACCGCCGTACCAGTAGACCCCAGCCAGGGGCCCAAGCCAGCGCGCCGAAGGAGAATCGGCGCTCATCAGAACGGCCATGATCCAGGGGTCATAGAATCTCAGGAGCGCTCGCCTTCCTCCGTAGAACATCACTTCCAACAGTTTCTGCAGATGCGCCATGACGGCTTGTTTCGGCGCACTGCTGACCGCCATCACCCCTCGCAGTGGCGGCTCGCCCTGACCATCGACGAAGGCCTGCCAGAGTGGACTCGACGGCGAGACGCGAACCGCCAGCGGACTCTTCTCGGACCACTCGGCATAGCGGGTGCCGTGAAAGAGGTAGTCCAGATCGGGAGAGGCCTCGAGTTCATAGATCCGCCGCAGGGTTCGCGCTTCTTGCTCGATCACTATCCAGGTATCCCGCTCCTTATCTTCAAGCAGCAGGCTCTCAAGGCTATCGGCACGATCTCGCTGACTCATCCGGCCCGCCCTCGCGCCTCGCAGGGGCACGCATCACCCAATGGGCAAGGACCACCGCTGTCCGGCTTCTGGCAAGGCTCCACCAGCGGTGTGTGAGCTACCATGGCCTGGTCAAGCCGATGGCCAAAGATCGGGCCCAGCGTCACGTCCTGGCTCACCTCCGGCTCAGCATGTCCGGGCCGTAACGGCGCCTGGGCGCCCTGCCCGGTGCCGCTGCCGGGACTGCCGCCGGCGTTCACCTTGATGCTGGGGCCGACGATGGTGATGCCGCCGCCGTCGATCTTGAGGAAGCTGCCGCCGGCGGCCAGGGTCAGCTCGCTGCCGGCTTCCAGCACCGCCTTCTGGCCGGCCTTGATGTGCAGCTCGCGGCCGCTCTCGGTGAGCCAGGCCTGGCCGGCGCTCAGGTGCAGGCTGCCGTCGACGGTCAGGTGCTGGGCGCCGTCGCTCTTCTCGCGCCGCTCGCCGTGCACTGTGTGGTGATCGTCGCGGTCGATCTCGCCGATGCGGTCGCGTTTGATCCCGAGATCGCTGTCGCGACGGATCTCCTCGGTGCGGTCATTCTCGGTCAGCAGCTCCAGATCCTTCTGGGCGTGCCACCAGATCTGTTCCTGGTCGTGCTGGTCCTCGAAGCGCAGCTCGTTGAAGCCCTCGCCCTGGTGGGTCTGGGTTCGCAGCACGGTGCGCGTCTTGTGTTCCGGCAGCGAATACGGCGGCGTGTTGACCGCGTGGTAGGTGCGCCCGGTGACCAGCGGCTGGTCCGGGTCGCCCTCGAGGAAGGAGACGATCACCTCGTGGCCGATGCGCGGGATCGCCATCATGCCGTAGCCGCCGCCGGCCCAGCCCTGGCTAACGCGCAGCCAGGCGCTGGCGGTTTCATTGGGCTCGGCGTAGCGGTCCCAGGGGAACTGGCAACGCACCCGGCCATGTTCGTCGCAGTGGATCTCCTCGCCCTCCGGGCCGACCACGAAGGCCACCTGGGGGCCATCGACCCGCGGCTTGGGCCGGGGTTCGGGGCGCCAGGCGGCATCGTCCGGGGTCAGGCTCAGGGTGTTGTAGTAGCGGGTCATGGCTTCCGAGCCTGTCTTCCCACCTTGGCCCCGCAGGCCTTGCGCCTGAGCGGCATCTTCCTCTAATGCCTGGGGCTGATCGCCCTGGTGCACCACCTTGATGACCTGCCAGCCGCGGTTGAACTCGCCGACGTCGTGGTCGGCCAGGGTGAAGCGCGCGCCCGGGGTGAGCTCCGGCAGATCGCTCTCGCCGTCGAGGGTCAGGGCATCGTGGCGCAGGTGCTCGAGCCGGTGGCGGGTGAAGGCCCGGCCCGAGGCATCGGCCTTGTAGCGGCCCGGGTAGTCGTAGTGCTCGTAGTCCTCCCGCTGGCTGTGCTGTTCCAGCCGCTGGCCCTGTTGGTCGTGCAGCTGCGCATAGGCCGGCTGCTTGAACGAGTAGTCCTTGAGCTGGGCCCGGGCCGGGCGCACCCGGGCGGTCTGGGTCAGCCGCCGCAGATGGCGCTGGGGCGGCGTGCCGCCGGCGCGATGGTGATAGCTGCGCTCGCCGAGGCCGGTGAGCACCTGCGGATCGTCGGCGAACACCAGTCGGTGGGCGCCGAGGTCGGCATCCTCAAATTCATGGAAATAGAACAGCCCTTCCTCGGCGGCCAGGCGCTCGAGGAATTCGAGGTCGGTCTCGCGGTACTGCACGCAGTACTCGCGCTTGGCCGGCTCGCGGGTCACCGCGAAGGCCACGTCGGTCAGGCCGCGCTCCTCGCACAGGGTATTGAGGATGGTCAGAGGCGAGACGCGCTGGAAGATGCGCGAGTTCTGGCGCAGCGAGAGCCGCCACAGCGAGGGGCGGATCACCACCTCGTAGAAGCTGCGGCGATGGCCGCGGTCGCCGCGGCCGAATTCGGCCACGATGCCGTGGACCCGGCGCTGGGCCACGCCGTCCTGCCATACGGTCAGGCTCGCCGGGCGGTCGAGCAGCGCCTCCGGCGAGAGGTCGGCGGCCCGGCTGGCGACGCGCACCCGCAGGTAGAAGGGCGCCGAGAGCGCCTCTTCATGGGTGAAGTCGACGACGGCCAGGTCGGCGTCCTCGGCCCCCGTGAGGCTGAGGGTGAACTGCAGTCCATTGGCCTGGGTCATGGCATCCCTCCTGGAGGCCGTGTCCGTTCCTTGGGTCACCGGCCGCGAAGGGCCGGCGAAAGGGGTAGATTACGCGAGTGCGACGCCGACACAAGTCGGCGGCGGCATGCCTCAGGGCTCGCCTGACGGACGAGAACGACCAGCGCTGAGACATGCCGCCGCCAGGGCCGAGGCCCTGGCGACGAAGACGGTGCCCGCCGGCGCGAGCATGGGCGGGGCACCGCAGGGCGCGAGGCGATCAGGCCTCGATCGGGGCGCGCCAGTCGTCGGAACCGGAGGTGCCGGCGACGGTGTGTTCCCAGTCGATCTTGCGGTAGGCCAGGGACACGTCCATCAGCTGGGTGAACTCGGCGCTGTTGGAATCCTGGGCGTGGGGCATGCGCAGGTTGATGTCGACGATGGTGGCGTCGGTCAGCGAGGTGGTGAAGAAGTGCTCCTGCTTGCCCTCGACGGAGGTGCGGTACCACTTCAGCTCGACGTTCGGCAGCATCTCGCCGGAGGCCAGGGCGTTGTACATCAGCGGCACGGCCTTGTTCAGGGCCACGGTGAAGATGAACGGCTTGTGGGCACGCTGGCCGGCGGGCTGGCCGGACTGCGGGTCGGTCGGCACGGTGACGATGTGCTTGAATTCCTGCACCAGCATCTGGTCCTCGTGGCCTTCGACATAGATGTTGCCGACGGACTCGGGGGTGAAGGCACCGGCGGTGATGTTGCCCTGGGTCTGGCCTTCGATGCTGATATAACACGGGGTAGGCATGTGTCTGCTCCTTGACGATGAATGACGGTGTCCGATGGACGTCTTAAAGGAGCACTTCCTGGGCCAGGATGGCCATATCTCTTGCAAATCAGCGTGTTATAAAAATCACGCCGCGCCAGGCTAAATACGTTTAGGCAAGATCTTGCCCAGATCGAGCAAGAAGTTGCCCAGCGGGCAAGATCTTGCCCGCCGCCGCGATGACGAACCGGCCGCTACAGGGGCGTCAGCTTGGCGAACCCCAGCACCAGCCATTTGTCGCCCTCGCCCTCGAAGCTGACCTGCACCCGGGCGCGCTCGCCCTCGCCCTCGGCGTTGAGGATCACGCCCTCGCCGAAGATCGGGTGGCTGACCCGCTGGCCCAGCGCCAGCGAGGGCAGGTCGGCGCCGCCGTCGACGCTCTCCTGGCGCGGGCCGGGGCGCGAGGCGGTGACCGGCCGCGAGACCTGGCCGCGCAGGCGCACCTCCTCGAGGCAGTCCTCGGGCAGCTCGCGCAGGAAGCGCGACGGCCGCTGGAAGGTCTCCTTGCCGTGCAGCCGGCGCAGCTCGGCGTGGGTCAGGTAGAGCTTCTGCATCGCCCGGGTCAGGCCCACGTAGCACAGCCGGCGCTCCTCCTCGAGGCGGCCGGGCTCCTCCATCGACATCTTGTGCGGGAACAGCCCCTCCTCGACGCCGGCCACGAACACCACCGGGAACTCCAGGCCCTTGGCCGAGTGCAGAGTCATCAGCTGCACGCAGTCCTCGAACTCGTCGGCCTCGTGCTCGCCGGCGTTGAGCGCGGCCTCGGCGAGGAACGCCTCCAGCGCGGCCATGCCCTCGCCGGCCTCCACGGTGTCCAGGGTCTCGCCCTGGCTGAAGGCCTTGGCGGCGGTGACCAGCTCCTCGAGGTTCTCGACCCGGGCCTGGCCCTTCTCGCCCTTCTCGTTGCGGTGGTGCTCGACCAGCCCGGTGCGCTCGTTGACGTGATCGATGATCTCGTGGAGCGCCATGCCGGAGGTCTCGTCGTCGAGCCGCTCGATCAGGTCGGCGAAGGCCTTCACCGAGGACACCGCGCGGCCCTTGAGCGAGCCGTCGAGCTGGGCGTCGTGCAGCGCCTGCCACAGCGAGATGCCGGTATGGCGGGCGCGTTCGCGCAGGATCTCGACGGTGCGGGTGCCGATACCGCGCGCCGGCACGTTGATCACCCGCTCCAGCGAGGCGTCGTCGTCGCGGTTGAGCAGCAGCCGCAGGTAGGCCAGGGCGTTCTTGATCTCCAGGCGCTCGTAGAAGCGCTGGCCGCCGTAGATGCGGTAGGGCACGCCCTGGCGGATCAGCGTCTCCTCGATCACCCGCGACTGGGCGTTGGAGCGATAGAGGATGGCGATCTCGCGGCGCGTCATGCCCTCCTCGACCTTCTCGCGGATGGTGTCGACGATGAAGCGCGCCTCGTCCAGGTCGTTGAAGCCGCCGTACAGCGAGATCGGCTCGCCGCGGTCGCCGGCGGTCCACAGCTCCTTGCCCATGCGCTCGGCGTTGTGGCGAATCAGGGCGTTGGCGGCGTCGAGGATGGCGCTGGTCGAGCGGTAGTTCTGCTCCAGGCGCACCGTCTTGGTGGCGGGGAACTCGTCCTCGAAGCGGCGGATGTTCTCGATCCGCGCGCCGCGCCAGCCGTAGATCGACTGGTCGTCGTCGCCGACCACGGTCATCGGCGTGGTCATGCCGGTGAGCAGCTTCAGCCAGGCGTACTGCAGGGTGTTGGTGTCCTGGAACTCGTCGACCAGCACGTGGGCGAAGCGCTCCTGATAGTGGGCCAGCAGGGCGGGATTGTCGCGCAACAGCTCGAGGCTTCGCAGCAGCAGCTCGCCGAAGTCGACCAGGCCACCGCGCTCGCAGGTCAGCTGGTAGCGCTCGTAGAGCTCGACCATCTGGGTCATGTAGGCGTCGCCGTGGGCGTCCACCTGATGAGGGCGCAGCCCCTCCTCCTTGCAGCCGGAGATGAACGACTGCACCTGGCGCGGCGGGAAGCGCTCGTCGTCGACGTTATGGTCCTTGAGCAGCCGCTTGATCAGGCGCAGCTGGTCGTCGCCGTCGATGATCTGGAAGTGCTGGGGCAGCCGCGCGTCCTGCCAATGGGTGCGCAGCAGGCGATGGGCGATGGAGTGGAAGGTGCCGACCCAGACGTGGCGCAGCGAGATGCCCAGCAGCGCCTCCAGGCGGGTACGCATCTCGCGGGCCGCCTTGTTGGTGAAGGTCACCGCCAGCACGGCGTAGGGCGAGAGCCCCTCGGCCTGCATCAGCCAGGCGATGCGATGTACCAGCACCCGTGTCTTGCCGGAGCCGGCGCCGGCCAATACCAGCATGTTGCCCTGGGGCGCGCTGACGGCCTCACGCTGGGCCGGGTTCATGTGGTCGAGAATCGCCGTGACGTCGTCCATAGCGGGAAGGCATCGCTGCTCGGAAAATGGCCCGACAGCTTACCATATCGCGCCGGTCACGGCCGGTTCAGGACTCGTCGGGCTCCGGATAGCGCAGCGAGTTGAGGCTCTTCTTCACCGACTTGAGCTGCTCGGCGAGCCTGGGGCCGCGGGACTTGGCCACGCCGACCGCCAGCACGTCGATCATCACCAGGTGGGCGATCCGCGAGCTCATCGGGGTATAGATCTCGGTGTCCTCGTGAACGTCGATGTACAGCGGCAGGGTCACCTCCTCCGCCAGCGGCGAGCCGCTGGGGCACAGTCCGATCACCGTGGCGCCGGCCTCGCGGGCCAGGCGCACGCTGGCCACCAGGGCCCGGGTGCGCCCGGTCTGGGAGATCGCCACCACCACGTCGCCCTCCTTGAGCGTCACCGCCGACATGTTCTGCATGTGCGGGTCGGTGTAGGCGGCGGTGGATATCTGCAGGCGGAAGAACTTGTGCTGGGCGTCGAAGGCCACCGCGCCGGAGGCGCCGAAGCCGTAGAACTCGACCCGGTTGGCCATGCCCAGGGCATTGATCGCCTGGCTCAGCGAATCGTTGTCCAGGCGGTCGCGCACCGAGAGCAGGGTGCCCACCGTGGAGTCGAAGATGCTCTGGGAGAATTCCGCCACCGAGTCGCTGTCGTTCATCGAGAACTGGGCGAACTGGCTGCCGGTGGCCAGCATCTGGGCCAGCTTGAGCTTGAAGTCCTGGAAGCCGTTGCAGCCCAGGGCGCGACAGAAGCGCACCACCGTCGGCTCGCTGACCTTGGCCTCGGTGGCCAGGTCGACGATGCGCATATGGATCACTTCATCGGGATTGCGCAGCACGAACCTCGCCACCTTCTGCTCGGAGCGGCGGAAGTGCGTCATGCGGCGTCTCATTTCATCGAACAGGCCAAGGCTCACGCGGCACTCCTGGATCGGCGGATTCGAGGGGGAATGCCCACAGTATGCCCCAACCGACGCCCCCATGGGCAGCAAGGCGCCGAAAGGATCGTTGACACTCCTATCTTCATCATTCTGTCAAGAGGCGTATAGTAAGAATTGCAGTGTCGCGCAGCGTCCCTGATTCGATGCCGGCACCCTCACTGCAGACAGGAGAGTCGATCATGCGTAATGTCGAACGGTTATCCTCCGTCAAGAGCGAACTCCTCGACATCTTCATGAGCATGGAAGTCGTCGAGCACGAAGAACGCTCCCGTACCGCCGCCCAGCGCAACCTGCGCGCCCGCCGCGGCATCGAGCTCCACGAGGAGTTCAAGCGTCTCAGCCAGGACATCGCCGACCTGCCCGAGGACGACGCCGACGAGATGCACTGATCCCGACTCCCGCGACCGCAGGCATCCAACGCAAAGAGCCCCGCACGGGGCGGGGCTCTCGGGCGCAGGAGACATCTCCCGACATCGCCGTGCCATCAGAGGCTGGTGAAGAACACCACGGCCACGCCGATCGGCGCGATGAAACGGGTGATCAGGCTCCACAGGCTGAAGTCGTAGACGTCCATGCCCAGCTCGCGGCGCACGCTTTCCTTGTCGAGGCACCAGGCGGTGAAGACGATGGCGCCCAGGCCGGTGAGCGGCAGCATGAACTTGCTGGTCACCTTGTCCAGCAGGTCGAAGACGTTCAGGCCGAACAGCACCGGGTCGCTCCACAGGTTGAACGACAGCAGCGCGGCGATGCCCAGCGCCCAGGCCGCCACGCCGGCCACCAGGGCGGAGCCCACGCGCGGCAGCGGGGTGCGCTCCTCGACGAACTCCACCACCGGCTCGAGCAGCGAGATGGCCGAGGTCAGGGCGGCAAAGGTCAGCAGCAGGAAGAACAGCAGGCCGACCACGATGCCACCGCCCATCTGGCCGAACGCCAGCGGCAGGGTGACGAAGATCAGCCCCGGGCCGGAAGCCACATCGAGGTCGTTGGCGAACACCAGCGGGAAGATCGCCAGGCCGGCGCCCAGCGCGATCACGGTATCCATGATCACCACGGTACGCGCGGTCTTGAGCAGGTTGACCTCTTCTCCCAGGTAGGAGCCGTAGGCCATCATGATGCCCATGCCCAGCGAAAGGGTGAAGAAGGCATGGCCCAGGGCCGCCAGCACGGTCTCGCCGGACAACTTGCTCCAGTCCGGGTTGAACAGGTAGGCGAGCGCCTCGCCGAAGTGGCCGGTGGTCATGCCGTAGCCGACCAGTACCACCATCAGCACGCCCAGCGCCGGCATCAGGATGCGCGCGGCGCTCTCGATGCCCTGGGTGACGCCGCGGGCCACGATGCCGATGACCAGCAGCATGAATACCGAATGGCCGGCCAGCAGCAGCCCCGGGCTGCCCAGCATGTCATTGAACAGTTCGCCGATGCCGTCGGCGCCCTGACCGCTGAAGGCACCGGTGACGGAGTTCAGGGTGTAGTACAGCGACCAGCCGCCGATCACGCTGTAGAAGGACAGGATCAGGAAGGCACCGAGGATGCCGCTGATACCGACCACCATCCAGGCCCGTGTGCGGCCGGAGGCCTTGGCCAGGTCGGCCATGGCATTGGCGGGGTTGTTCTGACCGCGGCGGCCGATCATCCACTCGGTGACCAGGATCGGCAGGCCGATCAGCGCGATGCACAGCAGGTAGACCAGCACGAAGGCCGCGCCCCCGCTCTCGCCCACCATGTAGGGGAACTTCCAGATATTGCCCAGACCGACCGCCGAGCCGGTGGCGGCGAGGATGAAGCCCAGCCGGGACGACCAGTGCGCGTGTTGCTGTTGCTTGAGGGACATAATTCACCTTGAAGGGTCGTGTCGCCATCGATCGATCGGATGCGATGACGTTCTGATTGTTGTCGCCACGTCCACGCCGTGCCGGATCTCGGTTCGGCGCATTCAAGAGCATAACGCATGCCAAGCAGGATCACTACCAGGGCTGCGTTTCCACCGGGGATGGAAGGTGGAAACCGCAAGGAAACACCGCGACACCCCACAGGGGTTAGGCGTGAGGGTCGGCGATATTCGATGGCAAGTGACGAGCGAGTCGTAACATATCCGATCGTCTGCCCGGAGGCCACCCATGGCGGCAAAACCACGCAGCGCGCGGCCTCCCGTTCAGAACGTGGCGCTGGTGGCTCAGAACAGCGTGGCCTGACGCTCGCCGGGGAAGTCGCCCAGCGGCGGCAGTTCGGCCCGCGCCGCCACCGAGGCATAGAGCCGGCGCGCCAGCTGAGGCGCGCGGCGATTGTCGGCGGTATGCACAAACAGGAAAGGGGTTTTCCCCTGTTTTATCCACAACGAAAGACGTTCGATCCAGGGCGCGAAATAGTCGATATTGATCGCTTCGTCAACATGGCCAATGAAGCGCACCACGGGCGCCTCCCCTGTGGAAATCACATGTAGCGGGCGCTTCGGCTTCTCGTGCTGGGCCTGCTGCATGCCCGGGTGATGACCGGCGGCGGTGGAGAACAGCGGCCGCACGTCGAGCATCACGCGGTTGGCGCCGTGACTTATCAACAACCTGTTGAGCGCCGCCTCGGCCGTCCCCTTGTGGAAAAACTCACGGTGGCGCACCTCGACCGCACAGGGCAGCCCGCTCGGCCAGCGTTCCAGCAGCGCCTCGAGACGCGGCAGCTCCTCGGCGCCGAAGTCTCGCGGCAGCTGAACCATCATCGGCCCCAGGCGATCGTGCAGCGGTGCGAGGGCCGCGAGGAAGTCGTCGAAGCCCGCCTCGACGTCGACCAGACGCCGCTCGTGGGTCAGCGACTGCGGGAGCTTGAAGCAGAAGCGGAAGCCGGGCGGCGCCTGGCGCGCCCAGGACGCCACCGTCTCGCCGCGGGGCGCGCCGCTGTAGAAGGTGGTGTTGCCCTCCACCGCCGAGAACACCCGGGCATAGTCGGCCAGCAGGTCGTCATTCCCGCCGTGGGGCGGGTAGAGGCCGCCACGCCAGTCCGGGTTGGCCCACATCGGCAGGCCGAGATGCAGACGCGGCGGCTCACCGGCGGCCGGAGAGGCAGCCCCGTTCCTCATTCCACGGTGACGGACTTGGCCAGGTTGCGCGGCTGATCGACGTCGGTGCCCTTGAGCACGGCGACGTGATAGGAAAGCAGCTGCAGCGGCACGGTGTAGAGGATCGGCGCCAGGGCTTCCTCCACATGGGGCAGGCGCAGCACCCGAATGCCTTCGCCGTCCTCCAGCGCCACGCCCTCGTCGGCGAACACGAACAGCTCGCCGCCCCGAGCCCGCACCTCCTGGAGGTTGGACTTGAGCTTGTCGAGCAGGGCGTCGTTGGGCGCCACCGCGATCACCGGCATCTCGGCGTCGACCAGCGCCAGCGGCCCGTGCTTGAGCTCGCCGGCGGGATAGGCCTCGGCGTGGATGTAGGAGATCTCCTTGAGCTTCAGCGCGCCCTCCAGCGCCACCGGGAACTCGGGTCCACGGCCCAGGAACAGGGCATGATGCTTCTCGGCGAAGGCCGCGGACAGCGCCTCGACCGCCGGATCCAGCGCCAGCACTTCACCGACCTGGGCCGGTAGATGGCGCAACGCCTCGACCAGTGACGCCTGCTCGTCGGCGTCCTGGCCGCGGACGCGGCCCAGCGCCAGGGTCAGCAGCATCAGCGCGGTGAGCTGGGTGGTGAAGGCCTTGGTCGAGGCCACGCCGATCTCGGGGCCGGCCTGGGTCATCAGCGTCAGGTCCGACTCGCGCACCAGCGAGCTGCCCGGCACGTTGCAGATCGCCAGGCTACCCAGGTAGCCGAGCTGCTTGGCGAAGCGCAGCGCGGCCAGGGTATCGGCGGTCTCGCCGGACTGGGACAGCGTCACGAACAGCGTGCCCTCGGGCACCACCACCCGGCGATAGCGGAACTCCGAGGCCACCTCGACCTGCACCGGTACGCCGGCATAGCGCTCCAGCCAGTAGCGCGCCACCATGCCGGCGTGATAGCTGGTGCCGCAGGCCACCAGGTGAATCTGGCGCACCCGACCGAACAGCGCCTCGGCCTCGGGGCCGAAGCTCTCCACCAGCACGCTGCGATCGCCGAGCCGGCCCTCCAGGGCCGCGGCGATCACTGCCGGCTGCTCGTGGATCTCCTTGAGCATGAAGTGGCGATAGCCGCCCTTGCTGGCCGCGCCGTCGCCGTGCTCGAAGGTCTGCACCGGACGCTCCACCGCGGCGCCGCCGGCGTCGAAGACCTCGATCCTGCCGCCGTCGGAGAGGCGCACCACGTCGCCCTCCTCCAGGTAGATGAAGCGGTCGGTGACCTGCAGCAGCGCCAGCGGGTCGGAGGCCAGGAAGGCCTCCTCGATGCCGACGCCGACCACCAGCGGGCTGCCCTGGCGGGCACCGATCACCACGCCGGGTTCGTCGGCGTGCACCACGCCCAGCGCATAGGCGCCGTCGAGCCGGGCCAGCACGCGCTGCACGGCGCCGAGCAGGTCACCCTGCTCGGCCTCGCGGGCGATCAGGTGGGCCATGGCCTCGGTATCGGTCTCGGAGGAAAAGGCATAGCCCTCGCCCTCGAGCTCGGCCTTCAGCGCCTCGTGGTTCTCGATGATGCCGTTATGCACCAGCGCCACGCGCTCGCCCGACTGATGGGGGTGGGCGTTCGCCTCGCTGGGCTTGCCGTGGGTAGCCCAGCGGGTGTGCGCGATGCCGCTGTGGCCGGCCAGGGGCGCGGCGGCGAGCGTCTCCTCCAGAGCCGCCACCTTGCCCAGGGCGCGGCGACGATCGAGCCGGCCATCCCCGGCCTGCACGGCCATGCCCGCGGAATCGTAGCCGCGATACTCGAGTCGCTTGAGCCCTTCCAGCAGGATGCCCTGCACGTTGCGCTGGGCGACGGCGCCGACGATGCCACACATGGTTCGCTCCTTAGAGGTCGTCTTTCTTGACCGGCCGCTGCCAGTCTTCCTTGCTGATCAGGCGTCCGCGGCTCACCGCCAGGCTGTCGTCCGCCACGTCGCGGCTCAGGGTCGAGCCGGCGCCCACGGTGGCGCCACGGCCGACGCGCATCGGCGCCACCAGGGCGGTGTTGGAGCCGATGAAGGCCCCGTCGTCGATCTCGGTACGGTGCTTGTTGGCGCCGTCGTAGTTGCAGGTGATGGTGCCCGCGCCGACGTTGACGTCGCGCCCCAGCCGGGCGTCGCCCACATAGCTCAGGTGATTGATCTTGCTGCCTTCGCCCACCTCGGCGTTCTTGGTCTCGACGAAGTTGCCGACCTTGGCGCCCACCGCCAGGCGCGAGCCGGGACGCAGCCGGGCGAAGGGCCCGATGCGGTTGTGACCGGCCACCACGGCGCCCTCGAGCACGCTGTGGGCTTCGATTACCGTTTCGGCCCCCACGTGGCTGTCGCGGATCACGCAGTAGGGGCCGATGCGCACGCCCTCGCCCAGCTCGACGTCGCCCTCGAACACGCAGCCCACGTCGATCTCGACATCGTGACCGCAGGTCAGGGTGCCGCGCACGTCGAGGCGCGCGGGATCGGCCAGGGCCACGCCGGCAGTCATCAGCGACTCGGCAATATCGCGCTGGTGGGCGCGCTCGAGCTGAGCCATCTGCAGACGGTTGTTGACGCCCTCGACCTCCAGCGCCCGGGCCGGCTGGGCGGTGGCGATCTTCACGCCCTCGGCGGCGGCCATGGCGATGACGTCGGTCAGATAGTATTCGCTCTGGGCGTTGTCGGCGGACAGCTGCGGCAGCCAGCGGCGCAGCTGGGCGGCGGTCATGGCCATGATACCGGTGTTGCACTCGCGCACCGTGCGCTCGGCCTCAGAGGCATCCTTGTGCTCGACGATGGCCACCGCCTCGCCGGCCTCGTCGCGCAGGATGCGACCGTAGCCGGTGGGATCGTCGAGGGTCACGGTGAGCAGGCCCATGTGCTGCTCGTCGACCCGCGCCAGCAGGTCGCGCAGGGTCTCGCGGCGAGTCAGCGGCACGTCGCCATAGAGCACCAGCACCTTGCCGTCACCGAGGTGATCGAGCGTTTGGGCCACGGCGTGGCCGGTGCCCTTCTGCTCGGTCTGACGGGCAAAGCGCACCGGGCAGTCGGACAGCGCCTCGCGTACGCGGTCGGCGCCATGGCCCACCACCACGTGGGTGCGATCGGCCTCGAGGCCGGCGGCGGTGTCGATCACATGACGCACCAGGGGGCGGCCGGCCAGGCGATGCAGCACCTTGGGCAGGGTCGAACGCATCCGGGTACCCTGCCCGGCCGCCAGTATCACCACGTCGAGGCTCATCGGGACTCCTTGTCGATCAATCGTTGAATCGGGCCATTCTAGTGCCTAGGGGGCCTCGCCTGCCATGCCGGCGGTGGTCTCGCCGACCACCCTGACGCCCATCTCCGCGAGCCTGTCGCGACCGAAGCGCTCGGCGAAGGCCGGGCTCGCCACGCTCAGCCAGTCGTCATCGGCGGCGTTGCGCACCAGCATCAGCACCGCCAGGTCATGGTCGACGGCCACCGCCATGCCTTCCTGCTCGCCGAGCACCGACATGGCGGTGGCCCAGGCGTCGGCGCGGGCATTCGAGTCATCCACCACGGTCACCGAGGCCATGCGATGGCGGATCGGCCGACCGGTACGCGGGTCGATGGTGTGCGAATAGCGCCGGCCGTCTTCCTCGAAGTAGTTGCGATAGTCGCCGGAGGTGGCCACCGAGGTATCCTCCAGCGGCAGTACATACTTGGCCTGGGGCCGGCCGTCGCGGGGCAGCTCCACGCCGATGCGCCAGGGCTCGGCCTCGGCGTCGCGATGGCCGGCCACCTCGAGTTCGCCACCGATGTTGACCAGGTAGTTGTCGAGGCCCTGGTCGGCCAGGTAGGCCGCCACCCGATCCGTGGCATAGCCCTTGGCCACGCCGGAAAGGTCGACGAACACGTCCTTCAGGCGCCGCGCACGGCGCTGCTCCGCATCGATCTCCAGGGTCTCCATGCCGATCTCAGCGAGGCGCTGCTCGATCAGGGCATCGTCCGGCACCTCGCGCGGCCGCGCCTCGGGGCCGAAGCTCCACAGGTTGACCAGGCCGCCCACGGTGACGTCGAAGGCGCCGTTGCTGGCCTCCCCCACCCGATGGGCGATCGACAGCACCTCGATCAGCGGCGCGGAGAGCGTCTGCCATTCGCCCAGCGGCGCGTGGTCGAAGGCCACCAGTTCGGCGTCGTCACGGTAGGTGGACATCGAGGCATCGACGGCCTCGAGCTCGTCGAGGATGCCTGACTCCAGCGCATCGCGGCGTTCGGCGGTGATCGGATCCGCCAGCGTCACCTGATAGAAGGTGCCGAATATATCGCCCTCGAGCGTGACCGGCGTCTCGAGCGTGCGCTCGGAACAGCCGGCCAGCAGGGCGGCCAGCACAAGCGTCAGGAAGGCGAAGAGAAAACGTGGGAGTGGCATGAGTCCTCCAACAGGTAAATAAGTGCTTCTTCAACCGAACAGCCAGATCAGGGCCACACCCAATATCAGCCGATAGACCACGAAGGGCTGCATGCCGATGCGGCGGATGAAGACCAGGAAGAAATGAATGCACAGGTAGGCGCTGATGCCGGACAGCACCGTGCCCGCCGCCAGGTCGCCCCAGGCCACCGGGACCTCGTCCTGGGCCAGGCCCAGGGCCTCCAGGCCGCCGGCCAGCACGATCACCGGGATCGACAGCAGGAAGGAGAAGCGAGCCGCCGCCTCGCGGGACAGGCCGAGCATCAGCGCCGCGGTCATGGTGATGCCCGAGCGCGAGGTGCCGGGAATCAGCGCCAGGGCCTGAGCCAGACCGATCCACAGGGCATCGCGGACGCTCATCCGGTACTCGCTGCGCGTGCCGCGATGGCGCCAGTCGGCGATCCCCAGTACCACGCCGAACACGATCAACCCGCCGGCCAGCACCAACGGCGAGCGCATCACCTCCGAGATGACATCCTCGAACGCCAGGCCCACCACCGCCACCGGGATGGTCGCCAGGATCACCCACCAGGCCAGGCGGGCGTCGTCGTCGGTGCCGCGGCCAGCGACGCTGCGCCCCCAGCTGGCCGTCATGGTCACCAGCTCGTGGCGGAAGTAGAGCACCACCGCCGCCAGGCTGCCCAGGTGCAGGGCCACGTCGAAGGCCAGGCCCTGGTCGGGCCAGTCGGAGAAGACCGGTACCAGGATCAGGTGCGCGGAGCTGGAGACGGGCAGGAACTCGCTCAATCCTTGAACGAGGGAGAGCACGACGATCTGTAGCCATTCCATGGGCGGGGTCTCTATCAGCAAAAACGGTAAGTAGCTTGGTAAATCAAGGCCTAAGGACCCTGGCGACGCGTCGACGTTCCCCGGCTTGGGCGTTTTTTATCCGACCGGCAATACCATGGTGGCGATGCCAAAGTAGATCAGCACCCCGGAGGCGTCGATCAGGGTCGTCACCAGCGGCGCCGAGGCGGTCGCCGGGTCCCAGCCCAAGCGATCGAGCACGAACGGCAGGCACATGCCGAGCAGGCTGCCGAACAACACGATGGCGATCATGCTGACCGCCACCACCATGGCCACCGCCTCGCCGCCGCGAAACACGCCGATAGGCGCCACGGCGAGCGCCATGGTCAGCCCCAGCGAACCGGCCACCAGCAGCTCGCGACCGAACAGCTTGCCCCAGTCGCGCACCCCGACGTCGCCGGTCGCCAGGCCGCGCACCGTCAGGGTCGCGGCCTGGGCGCCGGCGTTACCGCCGCTGCCGATCAGCAGCGGCAGGAAGAACACCAGCGCCACCTGGGCCGAGATGGTCGCCTCGTAGTGGGCGATACCCGCGCCGGACAGCAGGTTGCCGAATACCAGCAGCACCAGCCAGGTCACCCGCTTGCGATACAGGCTCCACAGCGGTACCCGGCTGACGCCATCCTCCAGGGCGCCGATCGACATCCCCTTGTGGAAGTCCTCGGTGGCCTCGGATTCCACCACGTCCAGGGCGTCGTCGTGGGTGACGATGCCGACCAGGCGACGCATCTCGTCGACCACCGGCAGGGCCAGCAGATCGTAGCGAGCCACGATCCGCGCCACTTCTTCCTGGGGCGTGTCCACCGAGGTGTGGATGACGTCGTGGATCATCATGTCGTCGACCCGGGCGCCGGGGCGCGCCACCATCAGCTGACGCAGCGACATGGTACCGGCCAGGCGCCCCTCGGGGTCGATCACGTAGAGCTGGTAGACCGTCTCGGCGTCCGGGGCGGTCTGGCGCACGCGCATCATCGCCCGGGAAACGGTCATGCCGGCGGGAATGGCCACGTAGTCGGAGGTCATCAGGGCGCCGGCGGTGCCTTCCTCATAGCTCGCCAGGCGCTTGAGTTCCTCGCGCTCCTGGTGGGCCATACGCCGCAGCAGCGCCTCGCGGCGATCGTCGTCGAGCGCCTTGAACAGGTCGGCGCGCTCGTCGCCGCCCATCTCCTCGAGCACCGCCTGGAGGCGGTCGTCGCCCATGCCCGCGGCGATCGCCAGCTGCTCCTCGCCGTGCAGATGGCCCATGACGCTGGCACGCCGTTCCAACGGCAGGCAGTCCAGCAGCGCGCGCGCGCGCAGTTCATGCTCGCTCTCGAGCAGGTCCTGGAGAATTTCGGCGATGTCCGCGGAGCGAAGCTCCGGCAGCAGGGTGCCCAGGCGCTCACGGTCGTCGACCTCCAGGGCGGCGAGCAGGCCTTCCTTGTGGCGATTCAGGGCATCGCTGAGTGGCATGGTCTGATCCTCCCTGTGCCAGCGCGAACGAGAAGGGGCGTCATCATCGCACAGGGCGTGGAAGGCGTCAACTTCGGCGGCGCCCCTGAAGGCGCCGCCGGGAAGGGATGAGGTCGGGACACGGATCGCTGTATCCTTGACCGACGCAGGCACCGATCGGCCTGGCATCGATGCAGGGAGGACGACAGGAATGGAACGCAGGATTCTCGACACGCTGGCCGAACTCGGCTTCACCAGCCGCGCCCGCCTGAGTGAACTGGCGCGCCGCGAAGGCATCGAGCTGCCGCCATTCCTGTTGCGGGTGCTGTCCATCGTGGGCCGGTTCCCGGCGCACAACCAGCAGCAGCTGCTGCAGCGACGCGGACATGACAAGGGCCAGGTGGCACGCGCCTTCAAGCAGCTCGAGCAGCAGGCATTGATCCGCCGCAGCGGCAGCTCCACCCCGCGGCGCATCACCCAGGCGGCGCTGACCGAGGAAGGCCAGCGCCTCTTCTCGCGGCTGGAGGCGGCCCGTGGCGAACTGGCGAGCCAGGCGCTGTCGGGCTTCGCGCCCGAGGAAGTCACGCAGCTCAACGCCCTGCTGCAGCGCATGCTGGAGAACGTGGACCGCACCGCCGACTGAGCGCGCCCGCCCCTGCACACGCGGGACTCTCGGATCCTGCCACCGGCACAAATTGACATAGTCAACTTGTGCCGGTAGCGTGTGCGCTCCTTCGCGGCCCCCTCACCGCGCCACTATCCCCACCGCCAGAGCGTTCGATGTCCCTGCGACTTGTCCTCGGGCTGGTAGGCATGCTGCTGGCCTGTATCGGCGCGGATATCAACCAGGAAGCGACCTCGCTGGCCCTGGCGGATGTCCGCGGCGCCTTCGGATACAGTGTCGATCAAGGCAGCTGGTTTACCACCCTCTACAGTATCGGTGCCGCCATGGGCATGCTGGTCGCGCCGTGGCTGGCCATGACCTTCTCGGTACGCCGCTTCGCCGCCGTGGCCGCCGTCTCGCTGGGCCTGCTCGGGCTGGCCTGCGCCGCCACCGAGTCGCGCTCGCTGCTGCTGATGCTGCGCTGGTGTCAGGGGCTCACCACGGGCTTTCTCATCCCGCTGCTGATGATGGTCGCCCTGCGCTTCCTGACCCCGGCGCTCAAGCTGTTCGGCCTCGCCGCCTACGGCCTGACGGCCACCTTCGCGCCCAACATCGCCATGCCCGTGGTCGCCTGGGCCCACCACGGTCCGGGCATCGGCTTCGTGTTCTGGGCGGTCCTGCCGCTGTGCCTGGTGGCGTCGGGGCTGATCCTCCATGGCCTGCCGCAGGATCCGCTGCGCCTGGCGCGCTGGCGGCAGTTCGACTGGCTCGGCTGGGGGCTGGGCTGGGCACTGTGTGCCAGCGTCGTGACCCTGTTCGCCCAGGGCGAGCGCCTGGACTGGCTTCACTCGCCGCGGATCCGCGGGCTGGCCATGGCCAGCCTGGTGCTGCTGCCCCTGTTCCTGTGGCACTGTGCGTTCGGGCCTGCGCCGCTGATCCGTCCGCAACTGCTCAGACGCGTCAATTTCGGCTTCGGCGTCTGCATGCTGGTCGGGGTGATCGCCCTAAGCGCCTCCAGCGCCTCCCTGCCCGCCGAGTTTCTCGCCGAGGTCCAGGGCTATCGCCCGCTGCAGAGCCTGCCGGTGACGCTGGCCGTCGCGCTGCCGCCGCTGATGATCCTGCCGCTCGCGGCCTTGGTGTTGAATGTCGAGCGCATCGACTCGCGCTGGATCATGGCATCGGGGCTGCTGCTGATGGCAGCGGCCAGCTGGTCGAACAGCCACGTCACCCTGGCGTGGATGCGGGAGCAGTTCTACGTCGCCCAGGTGGTCTTCGCGATCGGACAGTCCATGGTCGTGGTCGGCCTGCTGATGACCGCCACTGCGGTCGTCGATCCCATGGAAGGCCCCTTCGCCTCGGCGACGATCAACACCTCCCGGGCGCTGGCCGGGCCGGTGGCCGGCGGCCTCATCGGGCACTACCTCGCGGTCGCCATCGATCGCCACGCCCATGCCCTGATGGAACGGCTGGGCACGATGCGCTTCTCGCTGATGCAGTCGGCGCCGCTGAGCGGCCACGGCCGCGAGGCGTTGAACTGGCCCATGGGAGGCCCAGGCGGCGAGGCCTTGCTGCAGCTTCATGAACGAATCGATGCGCAGGCGACGGTCCTGGCCTATGCCGATGCCTGGCGCCTGATGGCGCTGCTGGCCCTGCTGCTGGTGCCGCTCTGCCTGCTGCCCAAACGCACCCACGCACCGCGGTTCAACCGCCCCCGACCGATATGACCGATACCCAGACGCCCCAAGCCCCTTCCCGCTCCCTCGCCCCACGCCTCATCGGCGCCGCCGCGCTGCTGTGCGTGACCCTGGGGGGCGCCTTCCTGACCGCCCCCTGGTGGATGAGCGACGGCCGAGCCTGGACCAACAATGCCAAGCTGGATGCCGACTACACGGTCATCTCGCCGCGCGTCGCCGGCGATATCGTCGCCGTGCACGTCGAGGATCACGAGACAGTGTCGCGAGGCGACGCCCTGATCGACATCGACCCGCGCGACTATCGTGCCGCCGTCGATGCCGCCGAGGCCCGGGTGGCGTCGGCGCAGGCCAGGCTGGCGGAGATCGAGGCCGAACTGGCCAGGCAGCCGTCTCGAATTCGCCACGCCCAGGCCGTGGTGGACGAGGACATCGCCAACGTCGACTACGCCCGCCTCGACGCCGAGCGCTACCGCCGCCTGCGTCATGACGGCAATGCCTCGCAGCAGAACGCCCAGCAGGCCGCCGCCAACGCCTCGGCACTGGACGCCCGCCGCCAGGCGGACCAGGCCAGCCTGGACGACGTGCGTCATCAGACTCAGGTCCTGGAAGCGCGGCGGGCGAGTGCGCAGGCGACTCTGGCCCAGGCCCGGGCCGAGCGTGAGCAGGCCCGTCTCTCGCTGTCTCATACCCGGGTGGCGGCGCCTAGAGACGGCATCGTGGCCGAACAGGCCGGTCGCGTCGGCGCCTGGACCGAGGCCGGCGGGGCGCTGATGGCGATCGTGCCGACCGATGCGATCTACGTCACCGCCAACTATCGGGAGGTCGAGATCACCGAGGTTCGCGTCGGCCAGCCGGTGACGATCTCGGTGGATGCCTATCCCGGGATGACGCTCGAGGGCCACGTCGACAGCCTCGCCCCGGCCACCGGCACCACCTTCTCGCCGATCTCCCACGACGATGCCTCGGGGAACTTCACCAAGATCGTCCAGCGCCTGCCGGTGCGCATCGCCATCGAACCGGATCAGCCCGGGCTCGACCGGCTCAAGGTCGGCCTCTCGGTCGAGACGACCATCCATACCGACGCCGACGGCTGAGCCTCGAAGAGCCTTCCCGCGGCCATCGCCCCGCCTGCCGACCAAAAAAAGCGCCCCCCGACTCAGTCGGGGGGCGCTTTCATCGCACGGGGCGTGGCGCGACCTTAGCCGCTGCGACCCACCTTGCGACGCAGCTGCTGGATGGTCCGCAGCTGGGCCGCAGCCTCGGCCAGTTCAGCCGTGGCGCGGGTGTAGTCCATCTCGGCGGACTTGTCCTGCATCGCCTTGAGGGCCTGCTGGCGGGCCTCCTCGGCGGCGGCCTCGTCCAGGTCGTCGGCGCGCACGGCGGTATCGGCGAGCACGGTGACGACCTCGGGCTGGACCTCGAGGAAGCCGCCCGAGACGTAGAAGTGATCCTCTTCACCTCCGCCACGGACGATGCGCACCGGGCCGGGGGCCAGTTCGGTGAGCAGCGGCGTGTGCCCCGCCAACACCCCGAGATCCCCCGCGCGACCGGCTGCCACGACATGCTCGGCTTCGCCGGAGAAGATCGACGCCTCGGCGCTGACGATCTCGCACTTGAAGGTTTTCGTCATGATGACGTCTCCCAGGTGGAGGGATTACTTCATCTGGTTGGCTTTCTCGACGGCCTCGTCGATGGTGCCGACCATGTAGAAGGCCTGCTCCGGCAGCTCGTCGTACTCGCCGTCGAGGATGCCCTGGAAGCCACGGATGGTTTCCTTCAGCGACACGTACTTGCCGGGGGCGCCGGTGAAGACCTCGGCGACGAAGAACGGCTGCGACAGGAAGCGCTGGATCTTACGCGCCCGGGACACGGCCAGCTTGTCCTCGTCGGACAGCTCGTCCATGCCCAGGATGGCGATGATGTCCTTGAGCTCCTTGTAGCGCTGCAGCACGCCCTGCACGCCGCGAGCGGTCTTGTAGTGCTCCTCGCCGACGACCAGCGGATCCAGCTGACGAGAGGTGGAATCCAGCGGGTCGATGGCCGGGTAGATACCCAGCTCGGCGATGGAACGCGCCAGTACCACGGTCGCGTCGAGGTGCGAGAAGGTGGTGGCCGGGGACGGGTCGGTCAGGTCGTCCGCGGGCACGTACACCGCCTGCACGGAGGTGATGGAGCCGGTCTTGGTGGAGGTGATGCGCTCCTGCAGGACGCCCATCTCCTCGGCCAGGGTCGGCTGGTAACCCACCGCGGAGGGCATGCGGCCCAGCAGTGCGGACACCTCGGTACCGGCCAGGGTGTAGCGATAGATGTTGTCGACGAACAGCAGCACGTCGCGGCCTTCATCGCGGAACTTCTCGGCAATGGTCAGGCCGGTCAGGGCCACGCGCAGACGGTTCCCGGGCGGCTCGTTCATCTGGCCGTAGACCAGCGACACCTTGTCGAGAACGTTGGACTCCTGCATCTCGTGATAGAAGTCGTTGCCCTCACGGGTACGCTCACCGACACCGGCGAACACGGAGTAACCGCTGTGCTCGGTGGCGATGTTGCGGATCAGCTCCATCATGTTGACGGTCTTGCCGACACCGGCGCCGCCGAACAGGCCGACCTTGCCGCCCTTGGCGAACGGGCACACCAGGTCGATGACCTTGATGCCGGTCTCCAGCAGCTCGCTGGTGGCCGCCTGGTCGGCATAACCCGGTGCCTTGCGGTGGATCGGCATGCGCTCTTCTTCGCCGATCTCGCCCGCCTCGTCGATGGGCTCGCCGAGCACGTTCATGATCCGACCCAGGGTCTCCTTGCCGACCGGCACGGAGATGGCGGCCTGGGTGTTGGTGACGTCCATGCCACGCTTGAGGCCCTCGGTGGAGCCCATGGCGATGGTGCGCACCACGCCGTCGCCCAGCTGCTGCTGGACTTCGAGAACGGTCTCGGCATCCGAGACCTTCAGCGCGTCGTAGACCTTGGGAACATCGTCCCGCGGAAACTCTACGTCAATCACCGCGCCGATGATTTGTACGATACGTCCGCTCATCTTGGTTCCTCTCAAATACCTGCAAATGAAACCCGGTTGCCGGAAGGGATTCGCCCTTCCTCGGCGTTATACGGCGGCGGCGCCACCGACGATCTCGGAGATTTCCTGGGTAATGGCCGCCTGACGGGCCTTGTTGTACACCAGCTCCAGGTCGTCGATCAGATTGCCGGCATTATCGGTGGCGCTCTTCATGGCGATCATCCGCGCGGCCTGTTCGCAGGCCACGTTCTCGACCACCGCCTGATAGACCTGCGCCTCGACGAAACGCACGAGCAAGCTGTCCAGCAGCTCCTTGGCATCCGGCTCATACAGGTAGTCCCAGTTTCCGGGACGCTTGTTTTCTTCGTTCTGCTCTTCGGCACCCATCTCGGGCGACAGGGGCAGCAGTTGGCGAACCACCGGCTTCTGCGTCATGGTGTTGACGAATTCGTTGAACACCACGTACAGACGATCCAGCTTGCCCTCGTCGTAAGCGTCCAGCATCACCTTCACGCTGCCGATCAGCTCGTCGGCTTCCGGCGCCTCGCCCAGGCCGCTCTTGGCCGCGACCAAGCTGCCGCCATACTTGCGGAAGAAGTGGGTGGCCTTGCTGCCCAATGCGCAGAAATCCAGCTCGGCGCCACTGTCGCGCCAGGCCTTGGCCTCCTTGACGACGGCCTTGAACATGTTGACGTTCAGGCCACCGCACAGGCCGCGGTCACTCGACACCACGATGTAGCCGACCCGCTTGACCTCGCGATCCAGCATCCACGGATGCTTGTACTCGGGGTTGGCGTCGGCGACGTGGCCGACCACCTTGCGGATCTGCTGGGCGTAGGGCTGGCTGGCCTTCATCCGGTCCTGCGCCTTGCGCATCTTCGACGCAGCGACCATCTCCATGGCACTGGTGATCTTCTGCGTGTTCTTGATGCTGCCGATCTTGGTGCGTATCTCTTTTGCAGCTGCCATAGCGATCTACTCCGTTCGTGGCCCTCAGAAAGCTCCAGGGCCCGCTCCCCGGGAGGAGCGGGCCGGCGGGGTCACCAGCTCTGAGTGGCCTTGAACTTGTCGAGACCGGCCTTGAGGCCGCTCTTGATGTCGTCGCTGTAGTCGCCGGACTCATTGATCTTGTCGAGCAGCTCGGCGTGCTCGGCCTTCATGTAGTCCTGCAGGGCACGCTCGAAGTCCAGCACCTTGCTGACCTCGACGTCTTCCAGGTAGCCCTCGTTGGCGGCGTACAGGGAGACGGCCATCTCGGCCACGGACATCGGCGCGTACTGGTTCTGCTTCATCAGCTCGGTGACGCGCTGACCGTGCTCCAGCTGCTTGCGGGTGGCCTCGTCCAGGTCGGAAGCGAACTGGGCGAAGGCCGCCAGCTCACGGTACTGGGCCAGGGCCAGACGCACGCTGCCGCCGAGCTTCTTGACGATCTTGGTCTGGGCGGAGCCACCGACACGAGACACCGAGAGACCGGCGTTGATGGCCGGACGGATGCCCGAGTTGAACAGATCGGTCTCGAGGAAGATCTGACCGTCGGTGATGGAGATCACGTTGGTCGGAACGAACGCGGAGACGTCGCCACCCTGGGTCTCGATGATCGGCAGCGCGGTCAGCGAGCCGGTCTTGCCCTTGACTTCGCCGTCGGTGAACTTCTCGACGTAGTCGGCGTTGACGCGCGCGGCGCGCTCGAGCAGACGGGAGTGGAGATAGAAGACGTCACCCGGGAAGGCTTCACGGCCCGGCGGACGACGCAGCAGCAGGGAGACCTGACGATAGGCCACGGCCTGCTTGGACAGATCGTCATAGACGATCATGGCGTCTTCACCGCGGTCGCGGAAGTACTCGCCCATGGTGCAGCCGGAGTAGGCGGCCAGGAACTGCATCGGGGCCGGATCGGCGGCGCCGGCGGCGACCACGATGGTGTGCTCCATGGCGCCGTGCTCTTCGAGCTTGCGCACCACGTTGGCGATGGTCGACTGCTTCTGACCGATGGCCACGTAGACACAGGTGACGCCGGTGCCTTTCTGGTTGATGATCGCGTCGATGGCGATCGCGGTCTTGCCGATCTGGCGGTCGCCGATGATCAGCTCACGCTGGCCGCGGCCGATCGGCACCATGGCGTCGATGGACTTGAAGCCGGTCTGGATCGGCTGGTCGACGGACTGACGGGTGATGACGCCCGGGGCGACCTTTTCCACCGCGTCGGTCTTGTCGGTGCCGAGGTCGCCCTTGCCGTCGATCGGGTTACCCAGGGCATCGACCACGCGACCGCGCAGCTCGGGGCCCACCGGCACCTCGAGGATGCGGCCGGTGCACTGGGCGGTCATGCCCTCTTCGAGCTGAAGGTAGTCGCCCAGCACCACGGCGCCGACGCTGTCGCGCTCGAGGTTCAGCGTCATGCCGTAGATGCCGCCGGGGAACTCGATCATCTCGCCGAACATCGCGTCGGTGAGGCCGTGGATCTGCACGATACCGTCAGACACGCTGACGATGGTGCCCTGGTTGCGGGCTTCGGTCGCGACATCCAGCTTCTCGATACGCTGCTTGATGATGTCGCTGATCTCGGAAGGATTCAGTTGCTGCATGCCATGTCCCTCAGACTCAGGCGGAAAGGGCCTCGTGGAGGCGGTTCAGTCGACCGCGCACCGACCCGTCGATGACGGTGTCGCCGGCGCGCAGGATGACGCCTCCCAGGAGGGTGGAATCCACCTGAGTGGTAATGGAGATTTCGCGGTTCAGACGCTTGGCCAGCGCGCTCGCGAGCTTGTCCTGCTGCGCTTCGTCCAGCGGGAAGGCAGAGACGATGTCGACGTCCATGCGCTTCTCCTCCTGGGCCTTGAGCAGCTCGAATTGCTCGGCGATGACCGGCAGGGCCGTCAGGCGACCCTGCTGGCCGACCAGACGCAGGAAGTTGCGCACGTCGTCGACGACGGCATCGCCGCAGATCTCGACGATCGCATCCACCTTCTGTGCGCTGGAGAGTCGCGGGTTGCCCAGCACTCGACGGCGCATGTCGTCGTCTTCGACGACATGCGCCACGGTGGTGAGCATGCCGGACCAGTCCTCGAGCGCCTTACGTCCGACGGCGTGTTCGAAGGCCGCCTTGGCGTAGGGGCGAGCGACGGTAGACAGTTCCGCCATGGGTCACCTCCTCCTCAAAGCTCTTCGGCAAGTTGGTCAACGAGCTTGCCGTGCTGCTTCTCGTCGATGGAGGCTTCCAGGACCCGCTCGGCGCCGACGATGGCGAGCCGCGAGACCTGGCCACGCAGCTCTTCCTTCGCGCGGTTCACTTCCTGGTCGATCTCGGACTTGGCCTGGGCGATCATGCGCTCGCCTTCCTGGCGGGCCTGATCACGCGCCTCGTCGATCATCTGGGTGGACCGCTTGTGGGCCTGCTCCAGGATTTCGGCCGCTTGCTCCTTGCTTTCACGCAGGGTCTCGCTGGCCTGCTGTTCGGCCAGTTCGAGGTCGCGAGAAGCACGGCTGGCAGCATCCAGGCCATCGGCGATCTTCTTCTGGCGCTCATGGAGCGCATTGCTGATCGGCGGCCACACGTACTTGGTGCAAAACCAGACGAAGATCGCGAAGGCGATCATCTGTCCGATAAGCGTCATGTTGATATTCACAGGGGCGTACCTCTGACAGATTCGTGGCGACCGGAAACAAGCAAACCGAGCGCAGCGCGCTCGGTATGCCAATCGTTAGCCGGCGACGACGAAGATCAGGTACATCGCGATACCAACGCCGATCATCGGCACGGCGTCCAGCAGGCCGGCCATCAGGAAGGTCTTGGTCTGCAGCTGGTTGCCCAGCTCCGGCTGGCGAGCGGTGGTCTCGAGCAGCTTGCCGCCCAGCAGAGCGAAGCCGATGCCAGTACCCAGAGCGCCCAGGCCGATCATGAGGGAAGCGGCGATGTAGACGAGTTCCATGATGATACTCCTTACGAGTTGAGGTTAAGTTTCAAGGGTTTATCGGGTATTACGCGATTCAGTGATGCTCGTGAGCAGCGTTCAGGTAAACCACCGTCAGCACGGTGAAGATGAACGCCTGCAAGGTGATGACCAGGATGTGGAAGATGGCCCAGGGAACGTTGAGGGTCCAGGACACCCAGAACGGCAGCAGGGCGATCAGGATGAAGATCACCTCGCCGGCAAACATGTTACCGAAGAGACGCAGGCCAAGGCTGAGCGGCTTGACGAGCAGGCCGATGATTTCCATCACCAGGTTGAAGGGGATCAGCAGCCAGTGGTTGAAGGGCGTCAGCGACAGCTCCTTGGCGAAACCACCGAGGCCCTTGACCTTGATGCTGTAGTAGATGATCAGGCAGAACACGCCCAGCGCCATGCCCAGGGTGGCATTGGGGTCGGTGGTCGGCACGAGCTTCATGTACTCGACCCCGAAGCGGGCGAACAGGGCGGGCGCGAAATCGACCGGCACCAGCTTGAGCAGGTTCATCAGAAAGATCCACACGAACAGCGTCAGCGCGATCGGCGCGATCAGCGGGTTCTTGCCCTTGAAGGAGCCGCGTACGGTGGATTCGATGAACTCGAAGACCATCTCGATGGCGTTCTGCAGCTTGCCGGGCACGCCGGTGGTCGCGGCCTTGCCAACCTTGCGGAACAGCCAGATGAACAGCGCGCCCATGGCCAGCGACCAGCCCATGGTATCCAGGTGAATGGCCCAGAACCCCATGTCCTGAGCCTCGGCAGCGGAGTGCGCAATGGACCAGCCGTTCTCGGGGTGGTAGCCATATGTCAGGTTTTGCAGATGGTGCTGGATATACTCCACAGGAGTCGGGTTATTGCCTGCCATGAGCTGCCTCGATTTCAGTGGGGTAATGGTCGCGTGCCCAGCCAGGCGGCCAGCCAGTGAACGAACAGCATCACCACATAAACGCCAAAGAATAAAGCATGATTTGAGGGGGGCACTGCGATGAACACCACCGCGAACAGAGCCACCGTCAAACCAAACTTACCCGCCTCCGCACGATAGAGGCCGCTCACCATCCGGCGCGCTTGGCGGCCGCCCCGGTGACGAAACATTCGCCAGGCGAAGTAGCCGTTGGCGATCAGCGCCACGCCGCCACCCAGCAGGATCGAGACCGCGTCTCCCGGGCTTCCCAGAAGCCATCCCAGGCCGGACAGCGCACCGAGCATAGCAACCTGCGCGGCCATCAACCATCCGAGAATCGGGCGCCTGTACCTGGCTGCCATGGGATCTCCGTGCACGTTGCCGACATTGGGGCCGACGTCGGCGTCCCGTTTCCTCGCGCCCCGCCGTTGGCGGTAGCCAATGGCGAGCCCGGCGCGATTATAGGGAACCCCCTCGATGCCTTCAACCGATCGCGGGCCGATATCGCGCGAAATCGCCCCAGCTTACGACTAAAAGTCGATAAGTTTCGAAAAACTGTTTAGCACCCTAATAGGGTCTACTTGATGTGGCCGAGGATGCCGTCCAGCTCGTCCAGGCTCGAGTAGCGAATGGTCACCTTCCCCTTCCCGCCGCGGCCGTGCTGGATCTTCACCGGTGCGCCGAGCAGGTCGCCGAGGCGCGACTCCAGGCGCGCCACGTCGGGGCTCGCGGCCGGGGCCTCGGCCTTGGCCGGCTGCCCCTCGGCGAGCCGTTTCACCAGCGCCTCGGTGGCGCGCACCGTGAGGTCCTTGTTGACCACCTCATGAGCGGCCTGGCGCTGCTTGGGGCCCGACAGCGCCAGCAGCGCCCGGGCGTGCCCCATGTCCAGGTCGCCGCGTTCGAGCAGCGTCTGCACTTCGGGATCCAGCGCCAGCAGGCGCAGCAGGTTGGCCACCTGGGCTCGTGAACGGCCCACCGCATCGGCGGCCTGCTGCTGGGTCAGCTCGAACTCGTCGAGCAGCCGCTTGAGCGCCAGCGCCTCCTCGATGGGATTGAGGTTCTCGCGCTGGATGTTCTCGATCAGGGCCAGAGCCAGGGCGACCTCGTCGGTGACCTCGCGGATCACCGCGGGGATGACGTCGAGCTCGGCGAGCTGGGCGGCCCGCCAGCGCCGTTCGCCGGCGATGATCTCGTAACGCTGCTCGCCGATCGGCCGCACTACGATCGGCTGCATCACGCCCTGGGCGCGGATCGAGTCGGCCAGCTCCTCGAGGGCCTCGGGCTGGATGTCGCGGCGCGGCTGGTACTTGCCGCGGGACAGCTGTCCCAGCGGGAGGCGCTCGAGTCGCTCGTCGGCGGCGGGAGCCAGCGGCTCGGCACCGTTGAGCTCGCCCTCCTCCGTCGCCTCCTCGGCCCCGGGCAGGTCCAGGCTTTCGCGGCGGCGGGCGCCGGCGCCGATCAGGGCATCCAGCCCGCGTCCCAGAGCGCGTTGTTTGCGCGTCATCGAGTTCCCCTCATCGGTAAGCACCAAACGGTGTCGGCTACAGCGACAGGCGGCGAATCAGTTCCTTGGCCAGCACCCGGTGTGCCTGGCTGCCCCGCGAGAAGCGGGCGTACTTGGTGACCGGCAGGCCGTGGCTGGGCGCCTCGGCGACCCGCACGTTGCGCGGGATGGTGGTCTTGAGCAGGGCGTCGCCGAAGTAGTCGCGCAGCTGCTTGCTGACGTCGCGGGTCAGGCTGTTGCGGCCGTCGAACATGGTCCGCAGGATGCCATGGATCTCGAGCCCCGGGTTCACGCTGCCCTTGATCTGCTCAACGGTATCGAGCAGCGCCGAGAGCCCTTCGAGGGCGTAGAACTCGCACTGCAGCGGGATCAGCACGCCATCGGCGGCGGTCAGGCCGTTGACGGTCAGCATGTTGAGCGAGGGCGGGCAGTCGATCAGCACCACGTCGTATTCGCCGGCGACCTCGCCCAGCGCCTTGACCAGGCCCTGCTCGCGCCCTTCCTCGCGGTCGAGCAGCTCGACCTCGGCGGCGGTCAGGTCGCCGTTGCCGGGCAGCAGCGCGTAGCCGGCCTCGGGGCAGTCCAGGATCACCTCAGTGGCCCGCTTCTCGCCCAGCAGCACATCGAGCACGCTGCCGTCGAGGGCGTGCTTGTCGACGCCGCTGCCCATGGTGGCGTGGCCCTGGGGATCCAGGTCGACCAGCAGCACGCGCCGCTCCAGGGAGGCCAGGCTGGCGGCCAGATTGACGGCGGAGGTGGTCTTGCCCACGCCGCCCTTCTGGTTGGTCAAGGCGATAATCTTGGTCACGGCGACATCCTTGCGTTGGGAGACAGGGTTCACGGCGGCGCCCGGCGGCCTCCCCGGGCGCGGCTCAGCGCTCACCGGGGGCGCGTTCGAGGATCACCAGGCGGCGATCGCCCACCGAGAAGGGCACCCTCAGCGTATGGCGGGCCACCGCCGCGATCCCTTCCGGCAGGCCGGCGAGCTCGTCCTCCACGGCGGGCCCCTTCATCGCCAGCCACTGTCCCCCCTCCCCCGGTAGCTCCCGGCTCAGGGCGAGGAAGTCCTCGAGACTGGCGAAGGCCCGCGAGATGACCTGATCGAAGCCGCCGGCGGGGGCCTCGAAGGCTTCCACCCGGGCCTGGACGGGCGTGACTCGCTCGAGGCCCAGCTCCATCACCGCCTGACGCTGGAAGCGCACCTTCTTGCCGTTGCTGTCGAGCAGCGTGACGTCGAGCTCGGGCGCGAGAATCGCGAGCACCAGCCCTGGCAGGCCCGGGCCGGCGCCCACGTCGAGCAGGCTCGGACCGGTCACGAAGGGCAGCACGGCGGCGCTGTCGAGCACGTGCCGGGCGACCATCTCCTCGGGATCGCGTACCGCGGTGAGGTTATAGGCGCGATTCCACTTGTGCAACAGCCCCACCAGCGCCACCAGCCGCTCGCGGCGAGCCGCCGGCACGTCGAGGCCGAGCTCGGCCAGGCCGCGCTCGAGGCGGTCGTTCAGGATCGTATCGTTCGGGGTCATCCGTTGGCCACTCGGGTGTCGTCCAGCAGGCGTCGCTTCTTGAGGTGGATCAGCAGGATCGAGACCGCCGCCGGGGTCACGCCGGAGATACGACCGGCCTGGGCCAGGGTCTCGGGACGCGCCTCGATGAGCTTCTGGCGGATCTCGTTGGACAGCCCCTCGACCTGCTCGTAATCGAAGTCGTCGGGCAGCCGGGTGGCCTCGTGGCGCTTGAGCTTGTCGATCTCGTCCTGCTGACGGTCGATGTAGCCCTGGTACTTGGCCTGGATCTGCACCTGTTCGGCGACGCGCTCATCCTCGACCGGCTCGCCGACCAGGCCGGCCACGTCGGCATAGCCGAGCTCCGGACGCTTGAGCAGGTCCAGCAGGTTGTACTCGCGCGCCAGGGGCTGGCCGGTCTTCTCGGCCACGCGATCGGCGGCCTCGGTCTTGGGCTGCACCCAGCTGGCCTTGAGGCGCGCGCTCTCGGCCTCGATGCCCTCGCGCTTGGCGCTGAAGGCGGCCCAGCGGCGGTCATCGATCAGGCCCAGGCCACGGCCGGCCTCGGTCAGGCGCAGGTCGGCGTTGTCCTCGCGCAGCAGCAGGCGATATTCCGCCCGCGAGGTGAACATCCGGTAGGGCTCCTTGGTGCCCAGGGTGATCAGGTCGTCGACCAGCACGCCGAGGTAGGCCTCGTCGCGCCGCGGCCACCAGGCCTCGAGCCCGCTGGCCCGACGGGCCGCGTTGAGGCCGGCCAGCAACCCCTGGGCGCCGGCTTCCTCGTAGCCGGTGGTGCCGTTGATCTGCCCGGCGAAGAACAGGTTGTGGATAAATTTCGTTTCCAGCGAGTGCTTGAGGTCTCGCGGATCGAAGAAATCGTACTCGATGGCGTAGCCCGGACGAGTGATGTGGGCGTTTTCCAGGCCCTTCATCGAGCGCACGACCTGCAGCTGAACGTCGAACGGCAGCGAGGTCGAGATGCCGTTGGGATACAGCTCGTGGGTATCCAGCCCTTCCGGCTCGATGAAGATCTGGTGGCTCGCCTTGTCGGCGAAGCGATGCACCTTGTCCTCGATGGACGGGCAGTAGCGCGGCCCGACGCTCTCGATGGTGCCGGAGAACATCGGCGAGCGATCCAGGTTGGCGCGGATGATCTCGTGGCTGCGCTCGTTGGTCTGGGCGATGTGGCAGCTGATCTGGCGCGGGTGCATCTCGCGGCTGCCGAGATAGGACATCACCGGCGTTGGGGTATCGCCCGGCTGCTCCTCGAGCGCCGAGAAATCGACGCTCTTGGCATCGATGCGCGGTGGCGTGCCGGTCTTCAGGCGATCGACGCGGAACGGCAGCGCACGCAGGCGCTCGGCCAGGGCGTTGGAGGGCGGATCGCCGGCGCGACCGCCACGGCTGTTGTCCAGCCCGATGTGGATCACCCCGCCGAGGAAGGTACCGGTGCACAGCACCACGGTCTCACCCATGAACCGCACGCCGGTCTCGGTGACCACGCCACGCACGGTGTCGCCGTCGACGATCAGGTCGCCGGCGGCCTGCTGGAAGATCGTCAGGTTGGCCTGGTTCTCCAGCATGCCGCGGATCGCCGCCTTGTAGCGCACGCGGTCTGCCTGGGCGCGTGTCGCCCGCACCGCGGGGCCCTTGCGGGAATTGAGTACCCGGAACTGGATGCCGCCCATGTCGGTGGCGAGTCCCATGGCGCCGCCCAGCGCATCGATCTCCTTGACCAGATGGCTCTTGCCGATCCCGCCGATGGCGGGATTGCAGGACATCTGACCGAGGGTCTCGATGTTGTGGGTCAGCAGCAGGGTCCGGCAGCCCATGCGAGCCGAGGCCAGGGCGGCTTCGGTCCCGGCATGGCCACCGCCGATGACGATGACGTCGAAGCGGTCGGGGTACTCCAAGGTTCACCTCGATCGGCGCCGTCGCGCCGAATGTTGCGGTTCAGGGGTCGAATCAGCCCGCCAGTATAACCCCCTTGTGGGTAATCGTCAGGGTTTTCCACACCCGTTCAGGCCGATCCGCCTCCCTTCCGCGGAGACTTAAATAAAAAAACATATAGATAAAAAGAAGTTCTGTTGTGGTAGTGATTACTGGTGTGGACATTTCTCGTGGATAACTGATTTTACCACTTACTTATCAATACCTTGTAATGTTGACCGAAGCAAGGAAAAGGCGCGGACCGCCTGCGGAGGGCATGTTCGGGGCCTGTGGGTAACACCCCGGGTTACCCACAAGCCAGCGCGAACACGGCTTGTCCACCGAGTTCTTCCGGGCTTGTCACCGCGGCTGTGAACAACCACCTCGTTCTGTCCCCAGCCCCGCCATGGCCCGCGTGAGCGACGAGCGGCGAAAAATCTTGTCCACAGGCCGAAAAACGCCCAAAAAAAGGGCCCTGTCGCTGACGACAGGGCCCTTTGAGGCTGGAGGCATGGCGCTTGTCAGTGCTTGAGCACCCGGGACAGGAACTGCCGGGTGGGCTCGGCCTGAGGCGAGTCGAAGATCGTCTCCGGTGGCCCTTCCTCGGCGATCTCGCCCTTGTGAATGAAGATCACCCGGTCGGCCACCTCACGGGCGAAGCCCATCTCGTGGGTGACGATCAGCATGGTCATGCCCTCGTTGGCGAGCTCGCGCATGGCGTCCAGCACCTCGCCGATCATCTCCGGGTCCAGCGCCGAGGTCGGCTCGTCGAACAGCATCAGCCGCGGTTCCATGGCCAGCGCCCGGGCCAGTGCCACGCGCTGCTGCTGGCCGCCGGAGAGCTGGGTCGGATACTTGGCGGCCTGATCGGCGATGCCGACCCGGTCGAGCAGGCGCTCGGCGGTATCGGTGGCCTCATGGCGGCCCAGCCCCCGCACCTTCATCGGCGCCAGGGTGACGTTGTCCAGCACGCTCAGATGCGGAAACAGGTTGAACTGCTGGAACACCATGCCAACCTCGGTGCGGATCTTCTGCAGCGCCTGGGTGGCCTTGCCGTGGGGCTTCAGGGGATTGCCATCGACCTCCAGCTCGCCCTGCTGGAACTCCTCCAGGCCGTTGATGCAGCGGATCAGGGTCGACTTGCCGGAGCCGCTGGCACCGATGATCACCACCACCTCGCCGGGAGTGACCTCGAGATCGATGTTCTTCAGCACGTGCAGGTCGCCGAAGGACTTGTTGAGCTTCTCCATGCGGACGATGCGCTCGCCGCCGGAGGGGGACGTCGGTTGGTTCATGTGCGTGTCTTCCTTCATTGTCCGACCAGGCCCTTGCGCTCGAGCAGGCGCAGCGCCGCCGAGAGCGACAGAGTGATGACCAGGTACAGCATGGCCACCATCAGATAGACCTCCAGGGCGTTGAAGGTGGTGGCGATATAGACCTGGCCCTGGCGGACCAGCTCGCCCACGCCGATCACCGAGAACAGTGAGGTGTCCTTGATGCTGATGATGCCTTGGTTGCCGAGCGACGGGATCATGCGTCGCAGCGCCTGGGGCCAGATGATGTAGCGGAAGGTCTGGCGCCGGGACAGGCCCAGCGACAGCCCCGCCTCGCGCTGGCCGCGCTCGATGGACTGCACGCCGCCGCGGACGATCTCCGAGATATAGGCGCCGGAATTGACCGCGATGGCGGCGATGCCGGCCACCAGGGCGTTGATGGGGCCGCCGAGCAGCTGCGGCAGGCCATAGAAGATGAACAGCACCTGCACCAGCACCGGCGTGCCGCGGAAGACCTCGATGTAGGCCACCGCGGGCACTCGCAGCCAGCGCGACGGGCTGATGCGCAGCAGGCCGAACAGGATGCCGATCAGGAAACCGATCGCCAGGCCGGCGAAGGAGATCAGCAGCGTATAGGGAATCCCCGTGAGCAGATGGGGAATGGAGGCGAAGGCCGCCTGCCAGTCGAATTGAAAGGTGACGTCCACGTGGGAACTCCGTCAGGATGCGCAGGAGAGTGACGAGCCGAAATGCAACGGGGCCGGGTCATGTGACCCGACCCCGTTCAGGCGTTGGGCGACGATTACTCGCCGCTGGCGCTGCCGAACCACTTGCTGTGGATCTCGTCGTAGGTGCCGTCTTCCTTCATCGAGGCCAGGGCCTCGTTGACGGGCTCGACCCAGTCGCTGCCCTTGACCAGCACGATGCCGTACTGCTGGCCCTCGTAGAGCGGGCCGACGACCTTGGCTCGGCCCTCGCCCTGGGTCTGGGAGAAGTAGCCGACGTTGGGCGCATCGTAGAAGACCGCGTCGACGCTGCCGCCGAGCAGCGCCATGTACATGTCGCTGGAGCCCGGATAGGGGGTGATGTCGGCGTCGTCGCCCAGGTTCTCCTGGAGATAGTCGTAGCTGGTGGAGCCGATCTTGGTGCCGACCGACTTGCCTTCCAGGTCCTCGATGGACTGGATGCTGTCGTCGTCGGCGTTGACCAGCAGGCGCAGGCCGCTGTCGTAGTAGGGATCGGAGAAGTCGACGATCTCGGCGCGTTCGTCGGTGATGGTGATGCCGGCGATGGCGATGTCGACGTTACCGGTCTGGACGGCGGGGATGATGCCGTTGAAGTCCATGGTGCGCAGGTTGTACTCGAACCCGGCCCGCTCGGCGACTTCGGCGACGATGTCCATGTCGAAGCCGACCATCTGGCCGGTTTCCTGGTCCATCATCTCGAAGGGCACAAAGCTCGGGTCGGTGACGACGTCCAGGGTCTCCTGGGCGTGGGCCGAGGTGGCGAGGCCCAGGGCGAGACAGGACGCCAGCGAGGCGACCGTGAATTGACGCTTCATGTGCTTCTCCATTGGAGTGATTTGTTGTGGAGTACAAATCAACCATGGCGAGTTGCCGTGAGAGCGTCAAGTCTCGGCAAATGTTGCGGCGGGGCTGGTCGTCAACGCTGCGGATCAGACCATGAAGGAGGCGCCACAGCCGCAGGTGGTGGTGGCGTTGGGGTTCTGGATCAGGAAGCGCGCGCCGGCCAGACCTTCCTCGTAGTCGACCGTGGAGCCGACCAGGTACTGGTAGGAGAGCGGGTCGACCACCAGCGCCACGTCGCCGAACTCGATCAGGGTGTCGTCGTCGGCGATGTCCTCGGCGAGGTCGAAGCCGTACTGGAAGCCGGAGCAGCCGCCGCCGGTCACGTAGACCCTCAGCGTGAGCCCGGACTTGCCTTCCGCCTCGCCGAGGGCCTTGAGACGGGCCTTGGCGCTGTCGGAGAGCAGCAGAGGGGTAGGAACGAAGGATGCGGCACCGCTCATGGGTGACCTCCCCGGAAATCGATGAATGTCGTGCAGGACGACGATTATCCATAACCCTTAGCAAAAGGGTCAACTATTGAGGAGGGAGCCCTGCCCCCGGCGCGATGGCGACGGGGGCAGGCGATGGCCTCAGGGCATCATCGCCGGGGCGTCGAGGCCGGCGAACTCGTCGAGGCCGAACATCAGGTTGAGGTTGTGCACGGCCTGGCCGGAGGCGCCCTTGACCAGGTTGTCGATCACCGAGAGCACCACCACGGTGTCGCCGTCGCCGGGGCGATGCACGGCCATCCGGCAGACGTTGGCGCCCTTGACGCTGCGCGTCTCGGGGTGGCTGCCCGCGGGCATGACGTCGACGAAGGGCTCGTCGGCGAAGCGCTGCTCGAACAGCGCCTGCAGGTCGCCCGGCTCGCCTTGCAGGCGGCCGTAGAGGGTGGCGTGGATGCCGCGGATCATCGGCGTCAGGTGCGGCACGAAGGTCAGGCCCACCGGGCCGTTCGCGGCGTCGCCCAGGCCCTGGCGGATCTCGGGCAGGTGACGGTGGCCGGAGGCGCCGTAGGCCTTCATCGATTCGCTGGCCTCGGCCAGCAGCGACGGCACCTTGGCGCCGCGGCCGGCGCCGGTGACGCCGGACTTGCAGTCGGCGATCACGTGATCGGCGTCGATCAGGCCGGCCTCCAGCAGCGGCAGCAGGCCGAGCTGCACGGCGGTGGGGTAGCAACCGGGCACGGCGATCAGGCGCGCCTGGCGAATCCGCTCGCGGTTCACCTCGGGCAGGCCGTAGACAGCCTCCTCGAGCAGTTCGGGCGCGCCGTGGGGCTGGCCGTACCAGGCGGCCCACTCGTCGGCGTCGCGCAGGCGGAAGTCGGCCGACAGGTCGATGACCCGGGTGCCGCGCTCGAGCAGATCAAAGGCCAGGGCGTGGGCCACGCCGTGGGGCGTAGCGAAGAACACCGCATCGCAGGCCGCCAGGCGCGCCGGATCGGGCTCGCTGAAGCGCAGCTCGTCGTAGTGGCCGCGCAGGTTGGGATACAGTTCGCTGACCCCGAGCCCGGCCTCGCTGCGCGAGGTGATGGCCTCGACGCTGACCTCCGGGTGGCGAGCCAGCAACCTGAGCAGTTCGACGCCGGTATAACCGGTGCCGCCGACGATTCCGACCTTGATCACGATGGGGCTCCTCGATGGTGGACGCTGGGACCTGAGTGGGAGGATATGATACACAAGAGGAAGGGCTCCCACCCAGCCTCGCAGGGGCCAGGGTTGAAATAGGGGCCGGGGTCTAACAGGAAGGACACCTTGCCGCGTTTTCCACTTCCCCGCTTCAGTCTCGATCGTTTCCGCCGCCAGCTGGCCAGCGTGGATGCACTGCCCCAGCTCTGCGTGCTGGGACTGGTGTCCGGCCTGATCACCGGCGGTCTGATGGTGCTGTTCCGCCTGGCGCTCCAGCTGGGCGCCATGATCTTCCTGCCCGGTGGCAATCCCGAGAACTTCGAGGCGCTGTCGCCGCTGACGCGTGCCCTGCTGCCACTGCTGGCGGTGACGCTGATCGGTGCCTGGCTATGGTGGTTGCGGCCCGCCGGCCGACAGATCGGCATCGCCCACGTGATCGAGCGACTGACCTACCATCAGGGGCGCTTCCCGGTGCGCAACTGGTTCACCCAATGGTGGGTGGGCCTGATCTCGGTGCTGGGCGGGCTCTCGGCGGGGCGCGAAGGGCCTGCCATTCATCTGGGCGCGGCGGCCTGCAGCGGACTCGGCCAGCGCCTGCGCCTGCCGCACAACAGCCTGCGCGTGCTGGTGGCCTGCGGCACCGCGGCGGGCATCTCGGCCTCGTTCCATACGCCGGTCGCCGGGGTCATCTTCGCCATGGAAGTGGTGATGATGGAGTACACCATCACCGGCTTCATGCCGGTGATCCTGGCCTCGACCATGGGCGCCGTGGTCTCCCAGGCGGTGTTCGGCTTCGAGCTGCCCTTCGAGGGCACCGGTCTCGCCCTGGGGTCGCTGCTCAACCTGCCCTGGATCGTGCTGAGCGCACTGGGCATCGGCCTGCTGGCCGGCGGTTTCGTGCGCGTGGCGCGTGCCGGCGACCGCCTCAAGCGCGTGCCCTTCGCGCTGCGCTTCGCGCTGGCCGGCGGCGTGGTCGGCGCCATGGCCTGGTGGTACCCCCAGGTGCAGGGCATGGGCTACGACACCCTGGGGCTGACCATCGGCGGCTCGCTGAGCCTCGACGTGCTGCTGGCGGTCGCCATCGGCAAGCTGCTGATCACCGCCTTCACCGTGGCCTGCGGCATCCCGGTGAGCATCATCGGCCCGGTGGTGGTGGCCGGTGGAGCGGCCGGTGCCCTGTGCGGCCTGCTCGGTGCCCAGCTGCTGCCGGATCTTGCCGCCGGCCCCGCCGTCTACGCCATGCTGGGCATGGCCGCGATGATGGGGGCCGTGTTGCAGGCGCCGCTGGCGGCGCTGATGGCGCTGCTGGAGCTGACCCATAACCCCAACCTGATCCTGCCCGGCATGCTGGCGGTGGTGGTGGCCGGTCTGACGTCGCGTCAGCTGTGCGGCTGCGACGGCTTTTTCATCAGCGTGACCCGCCACGGCCTGCATCCGCTGCAGCAGCCGCTGATGCAGGCCCTCAGCCGGGTCTCGGTGCCGGCGGTGATGGAGCGCGATCTGGTACGCTCGCGCCGTCGGGTGACCCTCGACCAGGCCAGTGCCCTGCTCGTGGCGAAGCCGGTGTGGATCGTGATCGAGCGCTCCAGCGATGCCAAGCCGACCCTGGCGCTGAAGGCGGCCGACCTGGCGCGCTGGATGCTCGAACACGACGAGACCGACAAGCTGATCGACAAGGAGGGCCGCCTGGACCTGCTGGAGATCCCCGGGCAGCGCCTCGACCTGGCACCGATCCACCTGCAGGCGACGCTCTCCGAGGCCTTCTTGCGGCTCAACACCAAGCATGCCGACGCCCTCTACGTGGAGCACGGGCATCGGCCGAAGCAGAAGCGGATTTCCGGTATCATCACCCGCGACGCCATCGAGCGTTACTATCGCTACAGCGATGCATCCCCCGGCTAGGAGTCGACATGTACCTCTGGATCAAGGCCCTGCACCTGGTGGCCGTGGTGACCTGGTTCGCCGCCCTGTTCTATCTGCCGCGCCTGTATGTCTACCACGCCATGGCCCGGGATCGCGGCGAGTCCCAGGCCATCGAGTATTTCAAGACCATGGAGCGCAAGCTCTACCGGGGCATCATGACGCCCTCGATGATCGCCGTGCTGGTGTTCGGCGGCGGGCTGCTGGCGCTGAATCCGGGCTGGCTGTCTCAGGGCTGGATGCATGCCAAGCTGACCCTGGTGGCGGCGCTGGTGGCCTATCATCACGTGTGCCTGATCTATCTCAAGCAGTTCGCCGACGGTCGCTGCAGCCGCAGCCATCGCTACTTTCGGATCTTCAACGAGCTGCCGGTACTCGCCCTGTTGGCGATCGTCCTGCTCGCCGTGCTGAAGCCGTTCTGATGACAGGGGATGCGCAGACTCACCCCCATCTGCCGGCGGTACTGGTGCTGGCCGGCCACGATCCCACCGGCGGCGCCGGCCTGGTGGCCGACAGCGAGGCGGTGGCCGCCTGCGGCGGCTGGGCGCTGACCGTGCCCACGGCGTTGACGGTGCAGAACTGCCGCGACGTCGGCGCCGTGCAGCCGGTGGACGGCGTGCTGATCCGCGACGCCGCCGCGGCGCTGGAGGACATCGAGATCGCCGCCATCAAGGTCGGCCTGCTGGCCTCCGAGGCGGCCCTCGACGCGGTGGTGGAGATCATCCAGCGCCGGCCGGGCGTGCCGGTGGTGGTCGACCCGGTGCTCAGGGCCGGCGGCGGGCATGAGTTGTCCACACCCACCTTGATCGAGACCTTTCGCCGGCGCCTGCTTCCCCTTGTGGATATCCTGACGCCCAATCGCCGGGAGCTGGGCCGACTGGCCGGTGGCGCCTGCGCCGACGACACCGAGCGTGCGGTCGAACTGATGCACCTGGGCTGCCAGGCGGTGCTGGTCACCGGTACCGACGATCCCGAGGAGCGGGTGCCCGCGGGGCGGGTACGGCACACCCTGCACGTGCCGGACGGCGATCGCCAGTGGACCTGGACGCGGCTGCCAGGCGTGTTTCACGGCTCCGGCTGCACCCTGGCGTCGTCGCTGGCGGCGCGGCTGGCCCAGGGAGAATCGCTGGTGGCGGCCTGCGAGCAGGCCCAGGCCTACACCTGGCAGACGCTGTCCCATGGCTGGCGCCCGGGTCACGACGACGGCGACGATCAGTGGCTGCCGAGGCGCCTGTGGCGGCTGCCGGTGGCTCGCTTCGAGCAGGACGCCTAGGCGCCGGACTGGTCATCCACGACCCAAGCATCGAGAATGAGGCCATGACCGAGACATCTTCGCGGGGATTGAGCGACGTTCACCGGGGAATCACCGCTCGCCCAGAGATTGTCCAGAGATTTATCCACAAGCCGAACGCCGTGACCGCGCGGCTCCGGCGTGATGCGACGCTTACTTTCAACAGCTAATGAGGTTGACATGACCACATCCGCCCAGCTCTTCGAACGGGCCTGCCGCCATATTCCCGGAGGCGTGAATTCGCCGGTGCGTGCCTTCAAGGGCCTGGAACGTCCGCCGGTGTTCATGGAGCGGGCGCAGGGCGCCTACCTGTTCGACGTAGAGGGCAAGCGCTATGTGGACTACGTCGGTTCCTGGGGGCCGATGATCACCGGCCATGCCGACCCGGAGGTACTCGGCGCGGTGCGCGAGCGCCTCGACAGCGGCCTCTCCTTCGGCACGCCCACGGCCATCGAGACCACCATGGCCGACCTGATCTGCGAGATGATCCCCAGCATCGAGATGGTGCGCATGGTCAACTCCGGCACCGAGGCCACCATGTCGGCGATCCGCCTGGCCCGCGGCTATACCGGACGCGACAAGATCGTGAAGTTCGAGGGCAACTACCATGGCCACTCCGACTCGCTGCTGGTCAAGGCCGGCTCCGGTGCCCTGACCCACGGCGAGCCCAGCTCGCCGGGCGTGCCGGCGGCCCTGGCCGAGCACACCGTGACCCTGTCGTACAACGATCCGGATGCGGTCGAGCAGTGCTTCGAGGAGATCGGCGACCAGGTGGCCTGCATCATCGTCGAGCCGGTGGCCGGCAACATGAACTGCATTCCGCCGCAGCCCGGCTTCCTCGAGACCCTGCGCCGGGTCTGCGATCGCCATGAGAGCGTGCTGATCTTCGACGAGGTGATGACCGGCTTCCGCGTCGCCATGGGCGGTGCCCAGGCGCATTACGGCGTCGAGCCCGACCTGACCTGCCTGGGCAAGATCGTCGGCGGCGGCATGCCGGTGGGCGCTTTCGGCGGCCGCCGCGGCATCATGGAGAACATCTCGCCGCTGGGGCCCGTCTATCAGGCCGGTACCCTGGCGGGCAATCCACTGGCTATGGCGGCGGGCATCGCCCTGCTCACCAAGCTGCGCGAGCCGGGCTTCCACGACGCTCTCAGCCAGCGCGTCGAGACCCTGTGCCACGGCCTCCAGGAGCGGGCCGATGCCGCCGGCATCGACATGATCACCCAACAGGCCGGTGGCATGTTCGGCGTCTTCTTCACCGGGCAGAGCCGGGTCGATAACTTCGCCCAGGCCACCGCCTGCGACGGCGACGCCTTCCGCCGCTTCTTCGCCAGCATGCTCGAGCAGGGCGTCTACATGGCGCCCTCCGCCTTCGAGGCCGGTTTCATGTCCAGCGCCCATGCGCCCGAGGACATCCAGCTGACCCTGGACGCGGCCGAGGTGGCCTTCGCCGCCATGCGCCAGGACTGACGGCACCCGACAAGACCGCGTGAACGGAGAAGAACGATGAACCAGCGACACGCCCCCGGAAGTCCGACCCGAGATGTCACCCTGGAGACGCTGGTCGAGCGCCTGAGCGCCTGGCATGCCGATCACGCCACCGACGAGGCCACGCCCCTGCATGAGGCCGTTCAGCGGCGCGTGGCCGCCGAGACGCAGGCCCTGACGGCGCTGATCGTCGCCGACGAAGACCGCCAGCGACTGCAGGCCCTGAGTCGCTGGCTGGAGGAGAACCTGTCCCGCTTGGCGCCCGTCTTCAAGACGCGCGAGGCCCGGCGGCTGCCGCGCAGCTGGGCCTGCGAGCACCCTGACAGCCGGCTGCTGGACGAGGGGCGCGTGGTGATGGTCAATGCCATCGATCGCGACCTTCAGAGCCACGGCGCCGAGGTCGTCCAGGATCCGGCCGCGGACCTGGCCTCGCTGCTGGTGGGGCTCGAGGTGCGTGACGAGTCGCGGCTGGCACGGCTGGCGCTGGACGGGTACCTGCGGCTCAGCGGCGACTACCAGGCCGCCCGGCTGCTGTCGGTGTTCCGGGTGCTCGAGTGCCTGGCCGGCGCGCGTCGCGCCCTGCGTCGGTTGGAGGCGGCCGAGGGCGACGACGAGCGCCCTGCCCTGCTGGCGGAGACCATGGGCGCCTGCCGCCGCTATCTGGAGCTGGCGGAACGGCACGCGGAGTTCCGCTTTCCGCCGCTGGTCATCGGCGTCGGGGTGTCGGGCAGTGGCAAGAGCCGCTTCACCCGCAACCTGGTGACTCGCCTGGGCGCGGTGCGGGTGGCGTCACATGCTGAGCGGCGTCGCCTGCATGGACTTTCTCCACAGGCGGTGGAGGGCGAAGCGCCTGTGGGTATCTTCGATGCCTCGACCACCGAGCGTACCTATCAGCGGCTGGCGCAGTGTGCCGGCCACCTGCTGGATGCCGGCCTGCCGGCCTGCATCGACGCGACCTGCCTGACCCAGGCGCAGCGTGACTGGCTGCGGCATCAGGCCGAGAGCCGGGGGCTGCCGGTGCTGCTGGTCAGCTTCGAGGCGGATCAGGCGACCCTGACGCGTCGCATCACCAAGCGGGCCGGACGCCATGGCGTGACCGCGGAGGAAGGTCTCGCGGTGCTGTCGCATCAGCAGGCGGCCTTCGAACCCTTCTCCGACGAGGAACGCTTCCACCTCGTGCGGCTGGACACGACGGCGGACAACGCCGGCGAAACGCTGGCCGGGCTGATCCAGGAGCATATGCACTGGAGCTGAAGTGCCTGCCGAGACCGGCTACCAGGGCCGGTCTCTCCATGCTTTCTTCCCCATCTTCTCCCTTACTTCTCCTTCTCACGCGTTCCCGAGTGTTACGTCGGCTTGGCATACCGCCCTGCGGTTCGGTGTTAGCTGATACGACATAATATATTGAAAATCAGGGATAAATATTGAGGCGTGACGACAGTGTCAAGACTGAAACAGGTTTGTACCTAATATGTTTCAATATGTTAAAGCACTGTTTTTAAATATTTTATCCTCGCATGGCCACTTCAGGCACGGAGTCACTGTTTCATCAGCCTGACACTCCGCTCGGCAATATCCCGCCATTGCCTTGCCTGCCTCTCCCCATACCCGACGCCTTCCGATTTCTTCGTCCGCACTATCAGAAGGTTACTGAAAGTTGGCACGTCCCGTGCTCTAGGTTTCATGCCTGCGAGTGGGATCTTCAAGGGTTCAAGAGAGACCTCCGGCTCAGCAGGCCGTGACACCGACGCCGGCAGCGATCCGAGGATCGTCCGGCAAGACGCAAGGGATTCTGTCGAATCGAACGGGAGTGTGATCATGAGTACCAAAGCATATGCAATCGCGGGAACTTCCCTGCTGGCGCTGGTCATGGCGATTTCCACTGCCCAGGCCAACCCGACCGCCAATGGCGACGATGCCTTCCAGTTTGTGGCTTCTGACGCCACTGCAAACGCTGGGGATGGTGGTAACAGCGCCGGTGGTGACGGCAACGGTTTTGGCGCGAGCTCTGCTAACGCCAACGGTACCGGCACCGGCGTAGGCGCCCTTCTGGGCTATGGTGAGGGTAAAGGTGAAGGCGGCAAAGCCGAGTCTTCTGGCTTCGGCTATGGCTCCGGCGGTAACGGTGGCCCGGCCGGCGACGGTGGCGATGCCTGGGCCATGAGCGAGTCCTACAACACCGCCATCAGCGTGATCTCCGAGCAGCAGATGAATTCCGTTGTCATCGGGGACTCCATCAGCGTCCGTGGCGCTCGTGGTGCCCGTGGGGCAGCGGGTGGTGAAGGCGGCATCAACGCGGCCGTCAGCGTCGGCGCCGGTCTTGGCGGCGATGGTGGTGACGGTGACGGTGACGATGGTGGTGACGCCGGCGCCCTGGGTCTGGGGGCCGCGGAAGGCGGTGATGGAGTCGGTGCCGGCATCGGGCTGGGTGCCGGTGAAGGTGGCGATTCCGGTGCTGGCGCCCTCTCCGCGTCTGGCAACAGCGATGGCGATGCGACCGGAACCGGGATCGGTGCGCTGCTCGGTCTGGGTCTTGGGACCGCAGATAACTCTGGTGACCAGACTGCCAAAGCCGGTTCCACTGACGCCGATTCCACCGCTGGGGACGGCAGTGGCACCGGGCTCGGTGCCGGCTCAGGCACCGGTGGTGACGGCAGTGCTGGCGGCTGGGCCGGTGCGGTGGCCGGTGACGGCGGCAGCGGCTACGGCGGCGGCGGCGGCGGCGGCAAAGGCGTCGGCGGCGATGCCTATGCCGCAGGGGCCCATGGCGGCGCCGGTGGCAACGGGGGCAACGGCGGCGCAGCCGTCCTGCGCACCGGCGCTTCCAGCATCTCCGTGGCGGCCGGAGGCGTCTACGGCGGCGTGTCCAACATGAACAGCTCCAGCGGGTTCTACAACTCGCAGCTGTCCGGCACCAGCATCTCCGCCCACAGCGGCGTGAGCATCGGCAACTGATGGCTCGGGCCTCGCGAGAGGCCCGTTTGCCCAATCGGGAACTGGCGGACGAGGTTCCGCCAGTTCCTTCACTGTCCGTTTATAGTCAGTGGAGGCAGAGCGATGAAAGGTTCAGTGCAGTGGCTCGCCGCGGGTGCCATCATATTGTCTGCCGGCATGGCGTCGAGCCTGCAGGCCGACGATGCCCGAATGACCGACGGCTTCGGGTCGATGCAGGAAGTCTCGACGGATGTTCTGGAGCAGGCACGGGGTCGAGACGTCAACGTGCATCTCGACCAGGTAACGGTTCAGAGCATTCAGGACATGCAAGCCATCAGCGCCGGATCGAGCTTCAAGGTGGTCAACGGCGACATGGTGACAGGCAATATCACCTTCGAAGGCGGTTCGATGGGCCATTACAGCGGTACCGGCATCTTCAACAACGTGACCGGGAATGCCAATGCGATCAACAACGCCATCGGTATCAGTGTCTATATCGCCAACCCATGAACGACACCCCAAACGGTGGTAATAGTGCCGTTCGGTGTCAGGGGGCTCGATCATGCGTAAGCAGCTGAAAGGCGCTGCCCTGTTCGTCGTCATGATGCTGTCGGCGTCCGAGTCGTTCATTCCGCCTGCCGAGGCGGGAACGGTGAGAATTTCCAATCCCTTCGGCCACTTCGAGGTCGAAGCCAAGAGTCTGGCGGAGCTCAGCTGGGAAGGTGTCGTGCGCCAGCAGTATGACTACAGCTGTGGATCCGCGGCCGTTGCCACCCTGATGACCTACCACTATGACCGCCCCACCACCGAGGGCGAGGTCTTCGAGGCCATGATCCGTCGTGGAGATCGTGAGCAGATCGAGACCTACGGCTTCTCCATGCTGGACATGAAGCGCTTCCTGGATGACAGGGGGCTCAATGCCGATGGCTTCGAGATCGCATTGGATGACTTTATCCGCATCGGCGTTCCGGCCATTACGCTGGTCAATACCGGGGGGTACAAGCACTTCGTGGTCGTCAAGGGAATGGATGCCGACAACGTGCTGGTGGGCGATCCGGCAGCCGGAACGGTCGTGGTGCCCAAGGATATCTTCGAGACGTTATGGAGCAACAAGGTGCTCGGTGTACGCAACGAAATCGAGGTGGCACGAGCGAACTTCAACAGTGAACGGGACTGGCGCGTGCGGCCCCCCTCGCCGATCGAGTCAGGGGTTCAGCGCACCAGCGTGGGATCGTATCTGCTGACACTGCCGGGCGCCAACGAGCTGGGTAGGTGATGATCTCGCAGGAGTGACCAACCATGAGCATGCAGCATGCAGGAAATGTGATGGGGGGAAGCCGGTGGAGAGGCTGCCGGCGGGGCATCAGCCTCCTGGTAGCGTCGGTTTCTTTGGCGATGGCGTCGGCATCCCCGGCCGCGACATCACCGTCCGGCATCCTGTCGGCGGGAACGCACGATATTTACTACCGAGGGGAAGTATTGCCTGAGGAAGGCATGGCAGAGCTTCGTGGCGGCTTTCGGCTGGCGGGGATGGAACTGAACTTCGGCGCCAAGCTGACCACGGCCATCAATGAACGGGTTCGTTACATCACTCAAGTGGCCTTCGACAATGCCGGCGCCAGGGTGCTGTCCAGTACGCTGGAGCAGTCGGGCACCGATACCGTGACCCAGGTGGGTGGGCCCGGTGGCGTCGATGCGGCGAGTATCGGCGGCAAGATCGACCTCACCGGGCTTTCCGATTTTTCCGGTGTCCTGATGAGCGATGGCAAGGGGGGGATGACGGCGGCGCTGCACAATATCACGCGCGATGCGATCGTCAGCAGCCTGTCGACGACTGCCAGCGGGCAGAGCATCAGTAACGATATCGACGTCAGCGTGCAGGTCATGAATATCGGCGAGATGCGCTCTTTCCGCCAGCGAGGTGCGATTCTCAACTCGCTGCAGGGGATTCTTCCCCGCTGATTGATAGAACGATACACAAACAAGGCTGCCCGCTCGGGCAGCCTTTTCTCGTTAGGCAATGTCTGAAAACTGTCTGCGCTCGGCTATACGGCGTTAAAAATCAGCTCGGGCGCGAGTCCGATCAAAATGCTTATTTACAGCTCGTAAACTCCGCTTTTTCACTGATTTTTGCCTTGTCTATCCTTCGCTCGTCGACTTTTCGGATAAAGCCTAGTCATCGTTTGTCAGAAGACATTCAGCCCGAAGGGAGTCCGCAGGGTGAGGGTGGTATCCGGGGCGTCTTCCGTCACGCCGAATTCCAGCCCCAGGTTGAACACCGAATCGTCGGACATTTGGTAGGACCAGCCGAGCAGCATGGAGCCCACGTTCAGCGAGCGGCCGCTTTGGGTGACGGTACTGCCGGTATCCGGATTGACGAAGGTGGTATCGGTCTCCTGGATGAAATCGTTCTTGTAGCCCAGCGTGAAGGAGGACCGAGGATTGATCGAGTACGACATGCCGAGGCTCATGCGTACGGCATCCCCCGGATCGACCTCCTTGACTCTGACCCCACCGATCGTTTCGTTGACATCGTCCTCGAGGTTGAACAGGTAGCCCAGGTTGGCGAAGTAGACCGCCGGTGCGGACGGAAGCAGCACGGTCAGGCTGGGCTCAATCGAGTGGAAGCCAGAACCGGTGGCCAGTTCCCGCTCAATGCCATTGCTGTCGCGATCGACGTCGAAGGGGCCCGTGCCGGTGGTCGACTTGTAGCGCAGGTTACCCACGTAGAAGGGGCCGCCATCGCGGCCGCTGTTGATCTGATAGTGGGCGGCCAGCTCGATATCCCCCAGTCCATCCCCGGACTGGCTTCTATCGAGATCGAAGGGTTCGTTGGCCTCGTTGACGCTGAAGCTTGCCGTATCGTCCCTGTACAAATAGGGCACGCGCAGTTCCAGTTCGAGTCGGTCGGTTACCCCGAGCCGGCCGGTGACGGAGGTGGTGAAGGTATCGCGATCGATATCCTCGGCGGCCAGCACGCCGATCTGAAGCGTGCTGAGTATCTCGACGCCGCGGAAGGTCAGCCGATTGACGCTGGCGTGGGAGTACTGGAACTCGGGCTCGATGACGAGACGCCCCTTGGGCGTCAATACGCCACCGATATCGGGAATGGCCTGAATCTCCGGAGCCTCTTCCGCGGGGGGCGGTCGCTGCCCCACGGGATCGATGGCACCGTCACTGCCCGTCTGGGCCCAGGCATGTCCGACCATGGCGAGTGGTGCCAGACCACAGGCTAGCGTGAAACCTCTTTGGATCAGTTTCATGGCGTTGTCCCTTTTGTCCCTTGTTTCAAGGCCTTGCGCTATCGCGCCCCATGGTTTTCACACCATCGGGCCTTTTTGAGTGATACTCGTGGAGAGCATAGACCAACCTGTCCTGGTGCTGGGTGGAATCGTGGAGACTCCGGCTAACGTTATTGCATCCTTGGACTCCAGCCGGCGAGCGAAAGCGATCAATATGTCTGGCATTGAAGATAGAGGATTTATTTAACTCTCTTGAAATTCAATACGTTAGGTTCTTTCGAACCTGTTTGTTCGTCGTGATTCGCAATGTCATCCCCCTGGCCTTCACGATGTATCTTGTGCTTTTCCATCAGACGGTAGAGCGTGACTCGGGAAACCCCCAGCTCTCGTGCGGCGTGCAGAATATTGAAGGAATGGCGTGTCAGAGATGCCATGACGACACCGCGTTCTGCCAAGTCTCTCGCCTCCTCCAGGCTTGACGCGTAACGAGAGTCCAGCACTCGACGCTCCAGCCCAAGATCGCTGGGGCGAATCAGTGGATGCTCGCTCATGACCATCGCCCTTCTTACGCGATTGATCAGTTCTCGAATGTTGCCCGGCCACTCATAAAGCTGCATGACGGACAGGCTGTCCTTGCTGAACCCGTTGACGATGGAAGATTTTTCCATCGAGAACTTGTTGAAGAAGTAATGGGCCAGGGTGGCGATGTCATCGCCTCTCTCGCGCAGAGCAGGTACTCGAATCTGAAGGACATTGAGGCGGTGAAAGAGATCTTCCCTGAATTTTCCTTCGTTCACGGCCTTTTCGAGGTCCACGTGTGTTGCGGCCAGAACACGAACATCGACCTCGATTTCCTTGAGTCCCCCTACCCTCTGGATCGTATGGTTTTCCAGAAACCGTAGCAGGTTGACCTGCATGTCCAGGGGGAGGTCGCCGATTTCATCCAGGAACAGCGTGCCACCATCCGTGTTCTCGATGATGCCAATCTTTCTCTGTGAAGCACCGGTAAAGGAACCCTTCTCGTGACCGAACAGTTCCGACTGGATGAGATTGCTCGGCAAGGCGCCGCAGTTGATGGCATTGAAGGGAGACTTCGAGCGAGCGGATGCCCGGTGAATGGCCTTGGCCGCCAGCTCCTTGCCCGTACCGGATTCTCCCTGGATCAGAACGGGGGCATCGACGGCCCCCACCTTTTGAATGGACCTGAATAGCGTCTTGATGACAGGGCTTTCACCGACCATCTGGCATTCATGTCTGCCTCTGTGGCCACCTTCCTCTAGAATATCTTTATCCAGATTGATGACCGACAAGAGGTTTTCAAGCGCATGATGGAGCCTCTCCGTATCGACCGGAAGACGATGATAACCAAAGAAGAGACGGGCGATACCTTGATGGTGACGAAGGTTATCGAAAATTTCCTGGTGACCGATGGCTATCAGTCTTGTATCAAGCCTGTTGACAGCATTCTCGAATTGCTTGGCGTCATCGAGATCTTCTTGTGTCAGGACAACGATGCCGACATCATGGCCCGGGAGGTTTTCTGTGAAGGGAATGCTGTCCAGTCTTTCAATATGCGTAATATCCCAGCCACACTCTTTCAGCTCCCCGATGAGTTTTTCGCCACCTTCTAAAGGCTTATCAATGAAGAGTAGCTTGTTGTTGGATTTCATCGCACATCCCTGATGTTCTATAGAACGATTGGTTGCGAATAAACGGAATTAACCGCTGTTCTGCACGGGCTGAAATCTAGCATTCGGCTCGAGAAAAATTCACATGAATTTTCTAGTCTCGATGACCTAGCCGTGATGAGATTTCTGGGGGACCGGAGGGGGAGCGCCGAGGTTATGTCGTGCCCAGTTGACAGCCTGGAGGCGGTTATGCACATCGATTTTCTTGAATATATTATAAAGATGTGACTTTACGGTATGTTCGCTGACAAAGAGGCGATCGGCGATTTCCATGTTGGAAGCACCGGATCCCAGCAGGCCGATGATCTCGAGTTCGCGTTGTGTCAGGCCACAGGCCGGTCGATAGGCGTTGATCTGGTGGCGCCGGTAGAACTCCAGCATTCGGCCCATCAGGGAGCGCGACATCCATAGCTGCCCTTCCTGCAGGGTGCGCAGTCCTTTACAGATGAGTGGCAGGCTGTCGTCACGGTAGAAGATTCCCCTGACATGCATGCAGGACAATATCTCGACGGCATGGTCCTCATCCCTGAGATTGAAGCTTGCCAGGGAGGCCTCAGGCCGCTCTGCGACATGGGATTGCCAGGCCTGCATCGCGGCGTCGTCCATATGGTCGGCATCGAGCAGGATGAGGATTTCCTCATTGTCCGCTTTGAGCTTCCGTGTATTGGAAGGCGACAGGATGGCAACCTGGCAGTCGAGCTGTTGGCGCAGGTAGTCAGCGAACAGCTGAGACTGGGGCGTGTTTTCGGTGACCAGCTGTATTAGGCGATTATTGTTTTCCATAGCCTGACCTCAATGAAATATCTGACATGCTCGCCCCTTATTCCTTACGAGTAACGGGATCAGAGTAAGGTCTTATCCAGTCTCGTCTTCATTGTAATGGAATGTAACTAATAAATAGTTATTAAAATTTTATTTTTTATTACCAGTGAGATATTTCCCCTCTATCAATGGGTTGGAGGCTTTTTGTTTTTCGAGGCCACGTTGTTCGCCATTTAGTATGAGAAAAATCAGTCTAAAGGATTGACGCTCGCTGGGTTCGCCTATGTTGTTGACTCACGTTCAGGGCGTAGATCGCCTGCGGCCTTCCTGTTTCATTCGCCTCAGGGGGCGCTTAGAATGCCGCCGCAACGATAGTGACCAATCGAGATGATGAAATGACGACAACTGTTGTGCTGGCCAGCGGCAATGTCGGCAAGCTGCGCGAATTCGGCCAGCTGCTCGCGCCCCTGGGCATGGACGTTCGTCCTCAGTCGGACTTCGACGTGACGGAGGTCGAGGAGACCGGGCTGACCTTCGTCGAGAACGCCCTGCTCAAGGCCCGGGAAGCCAGCCGTGTCAGCGGCCTGCCGGCGATGGCGGACGACTCGGGGCTGGCGGTGGATGCCCTGCAGGGGCGCCCCGGCATCTATTCCGCGCGCTTCTCCGGCGAGCCCAAGGATGACGCCCGCAACAACGCCTACCTGCTCGAATCCCTGTCGGACGTGCCGACGGTTCAGCGCACGGCCCGCTACTGGTGCGTGCTGGTGCTGCTCCGTCACGCGGAGGACCCGGTGCCGCTGATCGTACAGCAGAGCTGGGACGGCGAGATTCTCACCGAGGCTCGCGGCGAAGGTGGCTTCGGCTACGATCCGCTGTTCTGGGTGCCGGAATGCGGCAAGACCGCCGCCGAACTCTCATCCGACGAGAAGAACCGTCTGAGCCATCGGGGGCGCGCCCTGCAGGCCCTGGTGGCGCAGCTCGACGGCGAGTCATTCTCCTCATGAGCCATTCACTGCCGCCCCTGGCGCTCTATATCCACGTGCCCTGGTGCGTGCGCAAGTGCCCCTACTGCGATTTCAACTCCCACGGTGTCGGGGCCAGAGCCAGCCTGCCCGAGGAGGCCTATCTGGCGGCGCTGATCGCCGACCTGGACGCCGATCTTCCGCTGGCGGCGGGGCGGGTGCTGGTCAGCATCTTCATCGGCGGCGGCACGCCGAGCCTGATGTCGGCCGACTTCTACCGCCGTCTGCTCGAGGCGGTTTCATCTCGCCTGCCCTTCGCCGACGATATCGAGATCACCCTGGAGGCCAATCCGGGGACCGTGGAGCGGGGCCGCTTCGCCGGCTATCGCGCCGCGGGCATCAACCGGCTTTCGATCGGCGTGCAGAGCTTTCAGGACGCGCAGCTGTCCGCGCTGGGCCGCATCCACAGCGGTGAAGAGGCCCGACTGGCCGTTGCCGAGGCCCGCGAGGCCGGGTTCGATAACCTCAACCTGGACCTGATGCATGGCCTGCCGGGCCAGACGCCGGCGCTGGCCCTCGACGACCTGGAACAGGCACTGGCGCTCGCGCCCGAGCACCTGTCCTGGTACCAGCTCACCCTCGAGCCCAACACCGAGTTTCACTCGCGCCCGCCCGAGCTGCCCGAGGAGGAGGCCCTCTGGGACATCCAGGAGCTCGGGCACGAGCGCCTGGAAGCCGCCGGCTTCGCGCGCTACGAGATTTCCGCCTATGCCCAGCCAGGCCGCCCGGCGCGCCACAATCTCAACTACTGGCGATTCGGCGACTATCTGGGCATCGGGGCCGGCGCCCATGGCAAGCTGAGCGCTCACGACGATGACGGCTTTCATGTCGAGCGTCGCTGGAAGACCCGCCAGCCCGAGGCCTACCTGCGACGGCATGATGACCCGCGCGGCTTCGTGGCCGGTCGCGAGCCGATTTCGCCCGACGAGCTGCCGCTCGAGTTCGCCATGAACGCGCTGCGTCTCGTCGAGGGCGTGCCGCTGTCGACCTGGTCGGCCCATACCGGCCGGCCGGTGGGTCGGCTGCAGGCAAGTCTCGAAGTGGCGAGGAAAAAAGGACTTCTGGTGGAAGATGGCGAAAGGCTTCAAGCCTCCCCCCAGGGTCTATTATTCTTGAATGAGCTGCTGGCCCTGATCGACGCCTGAAGAGAAGGCCCTGGTGAATACCTTGGTAACCTGGGAAAGAGAGGGGCCGGCCGGAATGCCATTCGTCAACACGGAGTCGACGACGCTATGACCAAGACCGTTCGCATGATCGCGCCGCTCGCGGCCGCCGCCCTGCTGGTGGGCTGCACCACGACCAACCCGAACACCGGTGAGACCCAGCGCAGCCAGACCGGCACCGGCGCCACCATCGGCGCGGTGGTCGGTGCCGCCGCCGGTGCGCTCAGCGGCGACGGCAGCACCAGTCGTCGCGACCGCGCGCTGATCGGCGCCGCCGTGGGGGCCGCCGCCGGTGGCGGCATCGGCGCCTACATGGACAAGCAGGAAGAGCAACTGCGCCAGAGCATGGAAGGCACCGGCATCGGTGTCGAACGTCAGGGCAACGACATCATTCTCAACATGCCCAGCAGCGTGACCTTCGGCTTCGATTCCAGCGAGCTGACCATGCAGGCGCGCAACGCGCTGAACGATGTCTCCTCGGTGCTGACCCAGTACCCCGAGACACGCGTCAACATCGCCGGCCACACCGACAGTACCGGAGACGCCAGCTACAACCAGCGTCTCTCCGAGCGTCGTGCCCAGGCGGTCGGCAGCTACCTCTCGCAAAGCGGTGTGGCTTCCAACCGTCTCTACATGAACGGCTACGGCGAGAACCAGCCGGTGGCCAGCAACGAGACCGAAGCCGGCCGTGCTCAGAACCGTCGCGTGGAGATCACTCTGACGCCCATGTCCCAGGGCTGATCGGGTTCCCACGCTTGCCGGGCCCGCCCCTGTCAGGGGCGGGCCCTTTTCTTTCCCATGACACGACCACCGCCATGCTTTCCTATCAGCACGCCTACCATGCGGGCAACTTCGCCGACGTTCACAAGCATCTGACGCTTTACGCCGTCGTCGATCACTTGTTACGTAAAAAATCATCTATTACGTATATCGATACTCACGCCGGTCGCGGGCTCTATCCGCTGGCCGCCGCCGAGACGGCACGGCTGCAGGAATACCAGCAGGGCGTGGCCAGGCCGTGGGCGAAAAGGACGGGGCTGTCGAAGGCCTCCTCGCTGCTGGGCGACTGGCTGGCGGCGGTGGGCGAGGTCCAGCAGGGCGGCGGGCTTGACCACTATCCCGGTTCGCCCTGGTGGCTGTCGCATCGCCTGCGCGAGCAGGACCGGCTGCGGCTGTTCGAGCTGCACCCCGGCGAGCACGGCCACCTGGCCGACCAGGCCTTGCCGGAGGCGGTGAAGCGCATCCAGGGCGATGGCCTGGCCGGGCTGCTGAAGGCGCTACCGGTGAAGACGCCGCGGCTGTGCGTGCTGATCGATCCCAGCTACGAGCGCAAGGCGGAATACGACGAGGTGGCCGACACCGTGCTGTCGGCCATGCGCAAGGCGCGCCACGCCGTGGTCATGATCTGGTATCCGATGCTGCCCGCCGGACGCCATCAGGCGCTGCTGGAAGGCCTTCGCGACGGCGGCCTGCGCAAGATCTGGTGCAGCGAACTGACGCTGGGCGACCCCGGTGAGGGCCATGGCATGTACGGCAGCGGCATCCTGGTCGTGAACCCGCCCTGGGGCCTCGATGAGCGCATCCATGAGGCCATGGCGGCACTGCTGCCGCTGTGGGGGCCCACCGCCCGCCATCGCGGTGACTGGTGGGTGGGCGAGTAGGAACGGGCTCAGGAAAGTCTCTACGGCTCGACGCAGAGGCACCTGCTGCCTTGCTCGCCGCCATTTATCGATACAGAAACTGCCGAAGATCGACCCCGGGGGCTGGTGGAGAGCCGGCGCAGCGCGCCGACTGCTGTGACCCGCTTGCCCCTATTTGCCGATACAGAAACTGCCGAAGATCTCACCCAGCAGATCGTCGGCACTGAACTCGCCGGTGATCTCGCCCAGCGCTTGCTGGGCGTCGCGCAGGTCCTCTGCAAGCAGTTCGCCGGCGCCGTAGCCGGCCAGCTGGGCCTCGCCGTTGCCGAGCGCCTGCTCGGCGCGATCCAGGGCGTCCAGATGGCGTCGCCGGGCCGAGAAGCGGCCCTCGGTGGTGGCCGAGAAGCCCATCACCGCCTTGAGATGCTCCTTGAGGTTATCCACACCCTCACCGGTCTTCGCCGACAGCCGCACTACCGGTGTGGCTGTGGACAAGTCGAGTCCCGGCGTTTCCTGGCTGGTATCGACCTTGTTGCGCACCAGCGTCAGCCGCGACGGATCGGCCAGGCGCTCGACGAATTCCGGCCAGATCGCCATGGGGTCGAGGGCATCCGTGGTGGCGGCATCGACCATCAGCAGCACCCGGTCGGCCTTCTCGATTTCGCTCCAGGCCCGGGCCACGCCGATCTGCTCCACCGCATCCGGCGTGTCGCGCAGGCCGGCGGTATCGATCACGTGCAGCGGCATGCCGTCCAGATGGATGTGCTCGCGCAGCACGTCCCGGGTGGTGCCCTCGATATCGGTGACGATGGCGGTCTCCTGCTCGGTGAGGGCATTGAGCAGGCTGGACTTTCCGGCATTGGGACGCCCGGCGATCACCACGCTCATGCCCTCGCGCATCAGCGCGCCCTGGGCCGCCGCCGCTCGCACCTCACCGAGTTCGCCGCGGACCTCGGCCAGCTTGGCGGCCACGTGGCCGTCGGCCAGGAAGTCGATCTCCTCCTCGGGGAAATCGATGGCCGCCTCGACGTACATGCGCAGCTCGATCAGGCGCTGCACCAGCCCCTCGACCCGCCGCGAGAACTCGCCCTGCAGCGAGCGCAGGGCGTTCTCGGCGGCGCCCCGGGAGCTGGCCTCGATCAGGTCGGCGATGGCCTCGGCCTGGGCCAGGTCGAGCTTGTCGTTGAGGAAGGCGCGCTCGGAGAACTCGCCGGGGCGGGCCAGGCGGGCGCCGAGCCGCACGCAGCGCTCCAGCAGCAGGTCCATGAGCACCGGGCCGCCGTGGCCCTGGAGCTCCAGCACGTCCTCGCCGGTGAAGGAGTTCGGGCCCTCGAAGAACAGCGCGATGCCCTCGTCGATCATGCCCTGGTCGCCCCTGAACGGCCCGTAGAGGGCGAAGCGCGGGGCAGGGCAGTGTCCCAGCAGGCTGCTGGCGATCGACCGGCAGGCAGGCCCTGAGACGCGAATGATGCCGACGCCGCCGCGCCCCGGGGGCGTGGCCAGGGCGGCGATGGTGTCCTGGGAATAGAGGCTTTCGGCCATCGGTGGCTCCTCGGTGAGACGTGGCTATTGTCCGGTGACGGCCCCGCAAACGCCAGACCCCCGCCGAAGCGGGGGTCTGGAGCGGGAGGGAAGACCTGTGACGGGGAACCGTTACTTGGTCTTCATGCCCTTGCCGACGTTGGGGTCGGCCTCGATCTTGCGCGTGATGAAGTACTGCTGGGCGATCGAGGTGATGTTGTTCACCACCCAGTAGATCACCAGGCCGGCCGGGAACCACAGGAAGAAGAAGGTGAAGACCACCGGCAACAGCTTCATGATCTTCGCCTGGGTCGGGTCCGGCGGCGTCGGGTTGAGCAGCTGCTGCACGAACATCGAGGCGCCCATCAGGATCGGCAGCACGAAGAACGGATCCTTCACCGACAGATCCTGGATCCAGAACATGAAGGGCGCGTGGCGCAGCTCCACGGACTCGAGCAGCATCCAGTACAGGGCGATGAACACCGGCATCTGTACCAGGATCGGCAGGCAGCCGCCCAGAGGATTGATCTTCTCCTTCTGGTAGAACTTCATCATCTCCTGGGACATCTTCTGGCGATCGTCGCCGTACTGCTCCTTGAGCCGCTGCATCTCCGGGCCGAGCTTGCGCATCCGTGCCATGGACTTGTAGGCCTTGGCGGAGAGCGGGAGCAGGGCGGCCTTGACCAGCAGGGTCAGGATGACGATCGACCAGCCCCAGTTGCCGATCACGTTCTGGATGTGATCCAGCAGCCAGAACAGCGGGTTGGCGATGAACCACAGCCAGCCGAAGTCGACGGTCAGTTCCAGGTGCGGGGCCACGGCCTCGAGGCGCTCCTGGATCTTGGGGCCCATGTAGAGGGTGGCGCCCAGGGTGGCGGAGCCGCCCGCGGCCACGTTTTCGGTCGCGCCGGCGAAGGCGGCCACGTTGCGGTTCTGGGAGTCGGTGGTGGCGTAGTAGAGGTTCTGCTGGTCCTGGGGCGGGGCCCAGGCGGAGGTGAAGTAGTGCTGGATCATGGCGACCCAGCCGCCTTCGACGTCGCGGTTCTCGAAGCTGCCTTTCTTGATCTCGTCGAAGTCGACCTTCAGGTACCTGTCGTCCGGCGTCGAGTAGGCGGCGCCCAGATAGGAACTCATGCCCATCTTGGGCCCGGTCGACGGGTCGGCGCTGTCGTCGCGGACCAGCTGACCGATGAAGCGCGCGGTGAGCGGCGTCTCGCTCTGGTTGTCCAGCAGGTAGTCGACCTTCACCGCGTAGCTGTCGCGATCGAAGGTGAAGCGCTTGATGACGTCCACGCCGTCGACGCTGGCGGAGAGATCCACCTGCAGCGCGTCTTCGCCCTCGGTGAGACGGTATTCGGTCTGTTCGGAAGCGAAGGTCAGGCGGCCCTGATGACCTTCCAGCTGCAGGCCGGAGCGGGCCACGTAGCTACGCGTCTGGTCGTTGGACAGCAGCACGAAGGGCTGTCCGGAATCGAGCGCGAACTGGTGCTGGGGCAGGGCGGCGTAGACGATGTCGCCGCCCTGCGGATCGATGCGCACGTCCAGCACGTCGGTGGAGACGGCCACCAGGTCACGGCTGTTGCCGGACGGTGCCTGACCGGGAATGTTGCCGGCCATGTCGTCGGGTGCCGTGTTCCGGGTCGGTACCGAGAGGTCGTCACCGCCGGCGTCCGGGGAAGAGGACGTCGGATTCTCGCTGGTGATGGTCGGGGCCTGGGGGGCGGTGGCCACCTGACCGTAATCCTGATTCCACTGCACGACGATCAGGTAGGCGAGGACCGCCAGGGGAATCAGCAGTAGTAGTCGTTTTACATCCATGAGGGGTCTGCTCGATGGGTGGTGAACAATCCGGTGGCGCGATGCCGCTCGCCGGCCCGACATACGCGAAAGCCTGCCGGGGGCAGGCTAGCGTTGGCTCGCCGAGCGTCCCTTGGGAACGCGACGAGGTCAAGCGGGATGGCGTCTGGCGTGATCACGCGCATGCAGGCTCCGGGCGGTGCCAACAGCGACGGGCAGTCGGCGTCATCGACGCTCTGCCTCAGGTGAGTCGCTCGTGGCCGCCTTGTTCGCTTCGCGTTCCAGACGTTTCCACATGCCGTGCAGCTGACGGTGGACGGTGGCGTTGTCCAGATCCTGAACGCCGCGTCTGGCGAGCAGCACGATATCCACAGGGGGAAGCCGGTGTTGGCGAAGACGAATGGAGTCGCGCGCGATGCGCTTGAGGCGGTTGCGGTCGACGGCCCGACGCACGTTCTTCTTGCTGAAGATCAGTCCGAGGCGGGGATGCCCCAGATCATTGGGGGAGGCCAGGGCCATCAATCCCTTGCCATGGACCTTGAAGGCAGCGGTGTCGAAGACGCGTCGGTAGTCCCCGGCAGTCAGCAGGCGCAGCTGCCGGGGAAAGCCCTGACTGGACACGCGAGGTCCGCGATCAGGCGCTCAGGCGCTTGCGGCCCTTGGCGCGACGACGCGCCAGGACGGCACGACCGTTCTTGGTGGCCATGCGAGCACGGAAACCATGCGCGCGCTTGCGCTTGAGAACGCTAGGTTGAAATGTGCGTTTCATAACTCGTTATTCCCACGTGGTTTTTGGAACAAATCGGCGATTCAGAGGCGCCCGGGTTCCGGTGGGGAATCCGGGTAGATTCGGCTCAGGACCGGAAATTGTAGTGATATCGGGCCTCGGGCGCAATTTTTCCTTGCGACTTTTCGACGGGTCGTTCTCTCGCGGGCCCTGGTGGATCCACTATTATTACTAGTATGGGTTTTCTATTACACCCTGTGATTATTGGTGGGGAAAAGATTTGTGGATAACCGATATATTTCCTTTTTCCTCAATAAGCTGTGGATATCATAATCGTGTGGACACCCCGTTGGCGATCGGCGAGCAACCGGTGGATGAAGGGTGGATGGAATCTCGAGTCATCCACAGGGCCACTCACGTACTCAGATTCCTCGCAGGATCTTCCTACCTCCCCGGGC